>QNFS01000140.1 GCA_003646415.1 Gammaproteobacteria bacterium | reverse complement strand
CACCTCACCCACCTTTCCACAGGTACTGCACAAGGGCTGGCAGGAGATTCGCGGCCTCGCCTGGAGTGGCAGGGGCCGGATAACGTCAGTGGATGTGAGCGTCGATGGTGGCAAGCACTGGCAGGCGGCGCAGTTGCAGGGACCCGTTCTGGCCAAGGCGCACACCCGCTTCAGTTTGCCCTGGCGCTGGGACGGCAGCCCCGCCGAAATCAGCAGCCGGGCTACTGATGAAACAGGCTATGTCCAGCCCACCCGCCGGCAATTGATCGATGCCAGGGGCCCGGGGGGTCAGCTCTACCACCTGAATCCGGTTATGTCATGGATCGTGCAGGGCGACGGGCAGGTTATATACAAGGCGGAACCATGGGTTTAGCCGAAAGTCTGGGCCGATGTGCCAACTGGTAAAGGGTTTTAAAAACTCAAACACCAGTTCAACAGCAGGATTAGTATAACGAAACCGGTCCAGGCCATACAGGTGGGCCCGTAGCGAAATTCGGCAGATGCAAAAACCGCGCATGCTGTTGACGACAACACATGCATCAGAGAAAGACCAAAAATAATCGCTATCAGTACAGCGATGAATTGAAATTCGTTTACCATGAATTGTTGCGCCTATGAGGCCATATCTTCAACCTGCGACCCATTCCGTCGCATCATCGCGCCAACCTCAAGGTGCCCGCCAAACCGGGGCAAGCCTAAATCAAGCGACAGCAGAAACGTAACAGCAAAAATGTGGCCGACTAGTATTTTTTTCACGATGCTATGGCCCTCTTACTCAGGACGCCTGGCACGCAACTATATGAATAAGATATGTTTGCGGATGTCTGGTGTGATGTCGATTTAAACGCAGAAAAACTTACTGATGATATTTTGGGAAACCCTTCCATGATGATTCACCATATAACTTGGCTTTAACTTGGCTTTAACTTGTCAGAATCGCAAATCCATTGCGGTCTGGGTGTACTCGTTTCGCAGATAGAAGTTTCCCGTATTGCCCCGCGCATGGATATGGCCATACGCGACAAGTTATTTTGATTTCGGGACACCCACCACAGTGGAAGATGGCTTACAACAAGCAAAAATTGAAGTTGGATGCCTCCTGTCCACCGTCTGAAGCAATAGCTCCCTGAACACAAGGGGTCCGAGTTGTCTCAGAGACTCATAAAGTGTCCCGAAATCAAAATAACTTGTCGCGTATAGCCATATGCATGGCTGCGGCATTGTAGGAGACTATATCGTGAAATAGCGCAACTGCGCCGCACCCAAAAGTGTAAAAACAAGGAAATTTACTCAATGTCTAATGTAATAAAACGCCTTATGCTCGGCGGTCTTATGTCGCTGGTTGCAGCATTCCCTGTCACTTCGATGGCCGGGGACACCCTGCAGCGAGTCGTTGACTTTAAAGTGTTGAAAGTCGGCATGTCAGGCAACCAACCCCCTCTAACCATGAAAAATCGCGAAGGCGGCATGATGGGCTTTGACGTGGATCTGGCCAGGGCCCTCGCCGCGGCCATGAAGGTCAAGCTGGAAATCACGCCTATGCCATTTGGCGATCTGATGTCCGCATTGGACGCTGACAAAATCGATATGGTGATATCCGGCGTATCAATCACCCCGGAGCGCACCAGGCTGGCATCCTTTGTCGGCCCCTATATGATGTCGGGCAAGTCCATACTGACCAAAAACTCAGTACTGAGCAAAATGTCCTCCTCTGACGAGTTCAACCGCAAGGATCTCAAACTGGCTGCACTGAGCAATTCCACCAGCGCCAGCTTTGTGCAGAAAGTGGCCCCGCAAGCTACCCTGGTAGAAATCGCCAGCTACGACGAGGGTGTAACCATGATCATGGAGGGCAAAGCCGACGCCATGGTGGCAGATATGCCCATGTGTATACTTTCTATTATGCGCTATCCCGAAGCCGACCTGACCACTCTGGATCGTCCGCTGACAATCGAGCCTATCGGCATCGCCCTGAACAAGAACGACCCACAGTTTTTCAATCTGGTAGATAATTACCTGCGGGCTTATGAAAAAACCGGTGTACTGACAAAACTGCGCCAAAAGTGGTTTGAAGATAACAAATGGCTTGTCGCCCTGCCCTGATCGCAAGGCCTTGATACACGGCCTGGAAAGGGCGCGGATCGATGATCCTGCCCTTTTTTATGCACGAAGAAACTGTGATCGTGAGCGTTATTCCGAAAACATTTCCGGAAGCAACAGATAACTGGCAATGAAAAAGCACACACCACCCTGAAAGGTAAAAAAAGCCGACAACCAGGTAAAGTGGTCAGAGCTATCACCAGGGGGCACGGCCAGGCTGTACAGGGCGGAAATCATAAACCCAATCGAACCCAGTAAATTCAGCACTGTAATCCACCATTCAATATTTCCCGGTTGCCATCCCCAATAGCCGTGACACACTTCCATAAATGCCAGGCGACTGGCAATCAAGAAGCAGATACAACCGATTATATTCGGTGTCCAGATCACCAGGTCTTGCTGTGTCCAACTCAAATCGGGAAGAAAGGCACCAGCGGTATTAAAGTTAAACATTACTGTCCCTGTCAATTGCACCACACAAGCCAAATAGCCTATCCGCTGGGGGTGCCAGGCCATCCACTGGAAAGTATCGGATATTGTTTCGTCGGCATGCAGCCCCTCACTATCACCCGCATTGATTGACTCCAGCAACTGACAAAAAGCGGCACAGGTAAAGAAAATAGAACCGATGAAGAAAATCCAGTCCACGGTCAGTTCATTCGTCCATGCTTCAGACAGGTTTTGCGGGAATGTAATACAGTAACCACCCACACTGAACAAAGCCGAACCTATGAGGAACAAAACTGCCACCCACCAGGTCAGGCGCGAAGGTGCCCACAGGTGGAGCCAGGGGTTTTTGCGATCTGGATCAACTTGTTTAACACCGTCATGCGAAAGTAAAATCAAACCGCGACCCTTGCGATGACGGCGTGATGTCACAATTTTTTGGGTGCCATCCGCGAGTGAATGTACCACTTTGGTGATATAAGTCGGACCAAAAAACTGGGTAACTGATTTTGAATCGGTCATGGTGATGTGGTTCCGGTGTGGCACGGTGCGTGGTCTACTATCGGAATACCTGGCCCCAGGGACTGCAAAAACTCAGCTTCCAGGCTCTGGTGGGCTTACTGATCCGTCGGATTCCCCCCCGGAGAGTTTAACCCCTATCAGACTGGCAAGCAGTAAGTAGTAATAATTGTCCTCTTTCGAAATACTCGGTTTCTTTATCAATTTAGCCATCTGTTCACTCCTTTACCCTTTAATTCTCGCTGCTAATAATCGGCTTGTGGGCAATGATCATGTATTGCCTCGTGCGTGCATATGGCTATACGCGACAAGTTAATTTGAATTCGAGACACCCACCGCAGAGGAAGATAGCCGCTTCCATGGTAGTTACTGTAACATTTAGGGAATCTCTGATTAATTCATTATTTGTCACTCCCGCATTGGCGGGAGTCCATTGTTTTGGATGACCTATAGATCCTCGCCCGCGCGGGAATGACATTACTCAGAGCTTCCTTAGATGTTCTCTGCGGGCGAGCTGCGATGAGGTACACTAGGGCACACAAAACCAGTGACGAGATTACTATAGGCATGAAATACACCGGCAATATGGCATTCCAGGCCGTCGTCAGGATCATGACACCCGCGCGACCTCCAGTAATGTTACTTAACCCTGGCAACCTGGCGCGAGCAGCGCTATGCATCATCCTACTCGGGGCACCTCTGGCCTGGCCCCAGGATGGAGCAAGCCAGGATTTATCGGCCCGGGAAATCCTGGAGGTACAGCAGGCAGAAAAACAACTGGTAGAAGAAAAGGAACAGTCAGATGCCGACAGCATCGACGTCCCCTCCACGCCACTGAACGCGTTGTTGAGCCTGCGCGAAGCCATGCGCAGCAATGACTACGAAAAGGCAGGGGAATTTCTGGACAGGCGCTACCTGCCCGAGGAGATGGAGGAGTATAGCAACGAGGACCTGGTGAAGGCACTGTCCTACGTCTGGAGCCGACAGAATATCAGCTACCTGGCCGGGATCAGCGATGACCCCAGGGGCAACCTCAACGATGGCTTGCCCAGTTACCGCGATCAGGTGGGCTCTGTCACTATCAGCACCGGCGAGATACCCATCTACCTGCAGCAGGTGCCCGATGGCCGGGGCGGAAAAGTCTGGAAACTATCCAACGCCACGGTAGCGCAAATCCCCCAGATGTGGGAGGAACTGGGCTACAGCCCGGTCGCGATCTTTCTCAGTGAACGATTGCCCGATTTCAGTTTTATGGGGATGGATAACTGGCAGCTGCTGGGTACGGCCCTGTTCTTTATCATAGCCTGGCCTCTGGCCATGTTGGCCAGCTATGGCCTCATGCGCCTTGCCCTGATGGTCCCCAACCGGTTTCCCATGGGCATCCAGCACTTTTTCAGGCGATCCATGCGGTTTTTCCTGTTTTTCGTTATCGCCCGCGCTCTGATCAACCTGTTGGGCCTGTCCCTGACCGCGCGCATCCTGCTGGAATCCAGCGGGCTGAATTACATCGCCTGTACCATACTGCTTATGGGCTTGCTGTCACTCGCTCGAGACTACCAGATCCGTAAAATGCAGGATGCGGGCAACGCCCAGTACGTGGCCCTGCTCAAGCCTTTTACCACCATCGTCAAGGTCATCACAGTAACAATTATTGCCCTGGTTTGGGCGAAGTCCGCGGGCTATGACATGTCGACTATTATTGCCGGCCTGGGCGTGGGCAGTCTGGCAGTGGCGCTCGCCGCACAGAAAACACTGGAAAACGTGATCGGTGCTATCACCCTGTACACCGCCAGACCGGTCAGCGCCGGGGATTCCTGTCGCTTCGGCGACACCACCGGCACTGTGGAAGAGATTGGCCTGCGCTCCACCCTGATTCGCACCCTGAACCGCACCATGTTGATCGTTCCCAACTCGGTATTTTCCTCCCAGGAAATCGAGAACTACTCCCGTCGGGATCGCATCCGCTACTTCCGTCGTTTTCGCCTGCAACTGACCGGCGCAGACCAGTTGCGCTTTATACTGGTAGAACTGCGCAAGGTATTGCTGGCTCACCCGGAAGTCATACAGGACACGGTGAGTGTCCGCTTCGAAGATATTCAGGACTCCAATGCCATCTTGCGCCTGGATGCGGGGATCGATACCACAGAATTCCAGGAATTCCTCGCAGTAGCAGAAGATATCAACCTACGCGTTGTTGAAATCGCACAAGGTGCCGGCGCCATTTTCTGCGGCCCGGGCCAATTGGTGCAATTTAGCGATGTACAGCCCACAACTGCCGAGCAGTTAAACCACATAGAAGCAACATTACAGGAGTGGCGTGAGCAGGACCGCTTGCCCTTCCCCAACTTCGCCGCTGATGACATCTCCATGTTAAAAAACACCCTGGATTACCCACTCAAGGGCTAAGCCCAGGGAACTGGCAATCACTGTTAGATCCCGATTGACTATTCTTTCGCAATAGCATCGATCTCAGCCATGATGACTTGCACAGCTGCTTTGACCTAACTCAAGCCCTGTTCGTTCTCCAGGGCTTTCTCTGTAATTTCCATGTACAGATGCGCCAGACGGTCATACAAGGTTTGGTATTGTGGATGCTGCGCCAGCATCGGCTCCACTTTTTCTAGATCAACGATGATTCTCCCCAGAAATTCCGTATCGTAATCGTTAATTCTCTCGCCCTTATCAACCTTCGCTTTAATCGCAAGAACGTTGGGTATTCTATATTCCTTCAGCCTTTCCATACGGGCCATCAAGACCCCGGTATCATCCGTTGATTCACTCATAGTTTTCTCCTGTCTATCCCGTGCAAAGAAGGGCCGAACTAATATATAGTTGCTTGTTGCGAAACTACCAGTTTCCTGCTTTGCACGACGCGAGGATATGTTTATACGTGACAAAATAGTTAGAATCCGGGACAACCTCGCCCTCAGCGCCCGGTGTCCCCACTTCTAACAGAATTGTCTCCTATAGCCATATACAGAGCACCGGCAAAAAAGGGAAACTGGTAAGTTGGAGCCCACGTAGCGCTGGCTGGGGCTTTGTGAATTCCAATGTCGCCGGTGAGACGGTGCTGAATTATCATTCAGCTCTTTTAATCAGGAACCCGGCTGGATATTCTTATTGGAGTCAGCGAAATATAGTGAATTAGGAGAAATTCATGCTTGAAGATGCCAACTATTATTTTCAGAAAGCGGCAGATGTCCTGAATCTGCCGGATCGGCTCAGGGAGATACTCTTGGCCCCGATACGGGTGGTAAAAGTGGATCTGGTCATCGATGATGACGCTGGCAAACTCCAGCACTACCAGGGGTTCCGGGTGCAACACAATAAAGCGCGCGGACCAATGAAAGGCGGCCTGCGCTTTCACCCAAGCATGGATGAGGATCATGCGGCGGCACTGGCCAGCCTGATGACCTGGAAAACAGCGGTTGTCGATGTCCCGTTTGGTGGAGCGAAGGGCGGTATTAATTGTGACCCCACCAAAATGAGTGAGCGTGAGCTCAATGAGGTAACACGCAGGTTTGTGGAACAGACCAAGGAGATCATCGGGCCAACAACAGATATCCCGGCTCCCGATGTCAATACCAATGCCATGGTGATGGGCTGGATCATGGATGAATATTCCAAATATGCCGGATTCTCGCCGGGCGTCGTTACCGGAAAGCCATTGCACCTGTTTGGGTCGGAAGGCCGGGATGAGGCAACCGGGCGCGGCGTTATGGTGGTACTGGATGAGGCCCTGAAGGATCGTGGAAAATCGTGGCAGGACATCCGTGTGGCCGTACAGGGGTTCGGTAACGTTGGGGCCAATGCGGCACGTCTTATTGCGGAACAGGGAGCAAAAATTGTCGCCATT
>QNFS01000139.1 GCA_003646415.1 Gammaproteobacteria bacterium | reverse complement strand
CGGTGGAGAGTAGCTCCACCCCCATATCGCGCAGGGCGCAGGCGAATTCGACGATACCCGATTTGTCGGAGACACTGATCAGGGCGCGATTGACTTTGACGAGGTTGCTGTTACTCATGGTGCTGTTTTCCCTTTGCTTAGCCTTTACCACGGGTCAGGTTGTACTGCTTCAGCTTTTTGCGCAGCGTCCCCCGGTTCAGGCCCAGCATGATGGAGGCTTTGGTCTGGTTGTTGCGCGTATAGGCCATGATCTCTTCCAGTAGTGGCGCCTCGATTTCCGTCAGTACCATCTGGTAGACATCGGTGGAAATCTGTCCGTCCAACTCGTCCAGGTAGTGGCGCACCGCGGCGGTTACGGACTGGCGTAGGCTCTGCACCGGGGCAGTTGGAGAGTTGTCGTCGTTGGCTGCGGCGGTTTTGCCGGCCACGGGGGGGTGTAGGGGTTCAGCCCTGGTCATGCTGCAAGTACCTCATTATTAGCTGATTCGGGAAGCTGATTGATGTAGTGCAACTGCTCGCCGGGGAGCAGCAGTTTATTGAACAGCCTGCGATGGGTGGCGTAATCCGGGTTGTGCTGCAGATACCAGCTCATGTGTTTACGCGCGATACGTACGCCCATAAAGTCGCCGTAGAATTCGTGCAGTTGAGCCACATGCCGGTGCAGGATGGCCAGTTGTTGCATTTTGGACGGCGCCGGTGGTGTCACCCCTGTTGCCAGGTGTGTGGCGATCTGTCCACAGAGCCAGGGCCGGCCCTGTGCGGCGCGACCGATCATCACGCCGGCGGCGCCAGTGTGGGCAATGACCGCGGCGGCGGCTTCCGGGGAGTCGATATCGCCATTGGCGAATACTGGAAATTGAGTGGCCGTTACGATGGCGGCAATGGTGTCGTATTCCACCTCCCCCTTGAAAGCGCAGGCCCGGGTGCGACCGTGTACCGCCAGAGCGGCGATGCCGGCGTCCTCTGCGATCCGGCCAATGGTCACGCCGTTTCTGGTCTGTGGTGTGGCGCCTGTGCGTATCTTGAGAGTGACCGGTACATCGACCGCCGCTACAACAGCCTCGAGAATAGTCCGGACCAGGGGTTCATCCGCCAGCAGGGCCGACCCCGCCGCTTTACGACACACTTTCCTGGCGGGGCATCCCATATTGATATCGATAATCTGGGCGCCGCCGGCGACGTTGTGGCGGGCGGTTGCGGCCATTTGCGCCGGATCGTTTCCGGCGATCTGCACCGAGCGGGGTTCCATCTCGGCGTCGTGTCGGCTGCGCCATCGGGTCTTGCGCGAATCACGCAACCGGGGGTTGCAACTGATCATCTCCGATATCACCAGGCCCGCGCCCAATTCATGGCACAAGCGGCGAAACGGCAGGTCGGTTACGCCGGCCATAGGCGCCAGCGCCACACGGTTGGGCAGCTTGTAAGATCCGATCCGCAGCATTGAGAAACCACTTGAAGGAATGGCCCGAAAAGAGGCGACATGATACTTGGTAGGTGTGGCGCGAGAAAGAATTTCTGCACAAAAAACCATCAATTCATGCGCTGGGTCAAGCTTCGGCTAGTTAGTGCGCATCCGGATGCACACTAAATTAGTGGAGATTCCCCCGCAGGCATACCCAACCGTCTCGTTCACCAACCACCTGCATCGTGATGCGATCGGCGTAGTGAGCGCACAAAGTATCCGCCTGGCTCAGCAGTAGTCCCGACAGTAACAGTGTGCCGTTGGGCTGCAAAAAATGCAGCAAGGTATCGGACAAGTCGATCAGCGGCCCCGCCAGGATATTGGCGATAACGACCCCGGCCCGTTCAGTCCACTCTTGCTGCTCCACTTGCCCGGGCAGCGCCACGGGCAGGCGCTGTGCAGGAAGGCCGTTACGCAACCCGTTGTCCCGGGTGGCCACCAGGGCCTGGGGGTCATTGTCCACGCCCAATACCTGGCTGGCGCCCAGTTTCAGGGCGGCCACCGCCAGAATGCCGGAGCCACAGCCGTAATCCACCACGGTCTGGTCGTGTAGCTGCATGCCGTCGAGTTCACGCAGGCACAGGGCGGTGGTGGGGTGTGTGCCGGTACCGAAGGCGAGGCCGGGGTCCAGCAGCAGGTTCACCGCGTCCGGGTCCGGCGGCTCCAGCCAACTGGGGCAGACCCACAGGCGCCGGCCGAATTGCATGGGCTGGTAGTGCACCATCCACTCCCGCTCCCAGTCCTTGTCCTCAAGGATTTCCACCCGCTGGTTGGCCTGTTGCAGGAGTTGGGCGGGAAAGGCTTGTAGTACTTCGTCCATATCGGCATCCGCCGGATACAGGCCGGTCAGTCGGGTCTGGTCCCACAGTGGGGTCTCTCCCACGGCTGGCTCCAATACCGGTTGGTCGGCATTGTCTCCCATGGTGACGGCCACAGCGCCGGTGGCCAGCATCTGTTCTTCCAGTGTCGCCACATGGTCCGGATTGGTGTCCAGGCTCAATTGTAGCCAGGCCATGTGAATCTAGCCTTCCAGCTTGCTCTCGAGGTAGTGAATGCTCACTCCACCGGCCTGGAAGGCCCTGTCTCGCACCAGATCCTGGTGCAGGGGTGTGTTGGTGCGAATGCCCTCAACCACCAGTTCATCCAGGGCTCCGCGCATTCTGGCCAGGGCCACCTCCCGGTTCTCGCCGAAGCTGATGATCTTGGCGATCAGTGAATCGTAGAAGGGTGGCACTGTATAGCCGTCATACAGGTGCGAGTCCACCCGGACACCCAGGCCGCCGGGGGCGTGGAAAGTGGTTACCTTGCCAGGGGACGGCAGAAAATTCTGTGAATCCTCGGCGTTGATGCGGCACTCGAAGGAGTGACCGTGGAATTTGACATCGTTCTGGGCGAAAGACAGGGGCATGCCGCTGGCGATGCGCAGTTGTTCCTTTACGATGTCGATACCGGTAATCATTTCCGTCACCGGGTGCTCGACCTGGATCCGGGTATTCATTTCGATGAAATAGAACCCTCCCTCCTCGTACAGGAATTCGAAGGTGCCGGCGCCCCGGTAACCAATGTCGATACAGGCGTTAACACAGGACTCCGCCACAGCTTCGCGCACATCGTCGGGGATGCCCGGGGCGGGAGCTTCTTCCAGTACTTTCTGGTGACGCCGCTGCAGGGAGCAGTCCCTGTCGCCCAGGTGTATGGCATTGCCCTGGCCGTCGGCAAGTATCTGGATTTCGACATGCCGGGGTTTTTGCAGAAATTTTTCCAGATAAACCACATCCGAACCGAAGGCCGCCGCCGCCTCGGCCTGCGTGACCTGCACTGAATTGATCAGGGCCGCCTCGTTGTGCACCACGCGCATGCCGCGACCGCCGCCGCCGGCGGCCGCCTTGATGATAATCGGATAGCCAATGCCGCGGGCGACCTCAAAGGTGCGCTCGGTGTTGTCGGTAAGGGGACCGTCGGAGCCAGGTACTGTGGGTACACCAGCCTTTTTCATGGCTGCGATGGCGGACACCTTGTCCCCCATCAGCCGGATAGTATCGGCTGTGGGACCGATGAAGGTGAAGCCGCTTTTCTCTACCTGGTCGGCAAAGTCGGCATTTTCCGCCAGAAAGCCGTAACCCGGGTGGATGGCATTGGCGCGGGTAACTTCCGCGGCGCTGATAATCGCCGGCACATTGAGATAGCTGTCGGTCGAGGGCGCGGCGCCTATACAGACGGCCTCGTCCGCCAGCAGCACGTGTTTCAGTTCCCGGTCGGCCTTGGAGTGGACCGCGATGGTCTTGATTTCCAGTTCCTTGCAGGCACGGAGCACGCGCAACGCGATCTCACCGCGGTTGGCGATGAGTACCTTATTCAGGATGGGCATATCGTTATCCTCTGCTTGTCGCTTGCCTGAACGCTGTTACACGATGGAAAACAGGGGCTGGTCAAATTCGACCGGCTCACCGTTTTCAACCAGGATGGCAGCGACTGTGCCCGCCTTATCGGCTTCGATCTGGTTCATCATCTTCATCGCCTCTACAATGCAGACAACGTCGCCGGCCTTCACTGTTTGTCCCACTTCTACAAAAGACGGTGAGCTGGGAGAGGGCGACCGATAGAAAGTACCGACCATGGGCGAACTCACCACATGACCGCTGGCGGCCGGTTCCACGGGCGCCGGTTCTGCTACCGGGGCTGGTGCGGGAGCCGGAGCGGTTGGCGTAAAGGCTGGAGGAGGGGTATAAGCTTGAGGTGCCGCGGCCAGGGCCGCAGCCTGGGCGCTGTGGCGGCTGATACGCACGGATTCCTCGCCCTCTTTAATCTCTATCTCATCAATGTTGGACTCTTCCAGCAATTCGATCAGTTTTTTTACCTTGCGAATGTCCATAGTAAAATCTCTTCAGGTGGTGTTTATGGTTGTTCCAGAATGCTCAGTGCGGCCTGCAGGCCGAATTCGTAGCCCTGGGCGCCCAGCCCGCAAATAACCCCGTGGGCCAGGTCCGAAAAGTACGAAAGTTGGCGAAACTCTTCCCTGGCGTGGGTATTGGACAAGTGGATCTCTATAAACGGGATGTCCACGGCGGCCAATGCATCGCGCAGCGCCACGCTGGTGTGGGTGAACGCTGCGGGATTGATCAAGATGAAATTGACGCCTTCATGCCGTGCGTCGTGCACCCGCTCCACCAGTTCGTATTCGGCGTTGCTCTGCATGTAAAGCAAATGATGGCCCCGTTCGCGAGCCAACTGCTCCAGGCGCTGGTTTATGTCGGCCAGCGTGGTGTCGCCATAGATGGCGGGCTCGCGCTCGCCCAGCAAGTTCAGGTTGGGGCCGTGTAGAACAAGAATGGTTGCCATGATTGATGGCTCTCCCGGTCTGGGCGCGAATTGTAAAATTCTGGCGCAATTTTTATGATCTGTCTACGTATTTTGGTATTATTTATTGAATTTTGGCAGCATTTCGCAGCTGAATTGCAGAAGTTAGCTAGTTTAGCCTTCTCCAGATAGTTCATTTCCCGTAGGCCTTACAGGACCTGTCCCGCTTTATCGGCTATCGTTCACCATCACCTCGGATACCGAGCGCAAGGCATCCAAAACTGTGTTTTTGGTCAGTATTTGCGGCAATATCAGTGGCTCCCGGCTGGAATCCGCAGGATACATAAGGTACAGGGGGATACCTGTGCGCCCGTGCTGTTCCAGCAGGGCGGCGATAGCGGCGTTGTAATTGGTCCAGTCGGCTATCATGTAGGTCACGCCGTGGGCGGCAAATGCCGCGGATATCTCGTCGGTGTGTAGCACCACGGCTTCATTGGCGATGCAGGTGATGCACCAATCGGCGGTGACGTCCACAAATACGGGGCTTCCCGTGCTGCGCAGTTGCGCCACTTGTTGCTCCGACCAGGCCACCTTGCCCGCTGCGAGCTGGGCGCTGTGGCTGCCATTTTCATCCAGTGTGCGCCAGCTTCCAAGGCTGATCGCCGCCAGTATAGAGATTACCGCCAGACCCTTGCGCCACCCGCCATAGCGCCACAGCCACAGTCCCATTGCCAGTACCAGTATCCCACTCAACGCAGCGGTCATGGTATTGACCCCGGTTTGCCTGCCCGCCACCCACAGTAACCAGATGGCGGTGCCGTACAGGGGGAAGGCCAGCAGTTGCTTGAGGGTCTCCATCCAGGGGCCGGGCTTTGGCATCAGCTTGCGGGCCATGCCGCTATAGCTGAATAGCAACAGGGGCGCGGCCATGCCGGCGCCCAGTGCGGCAAAGACCAGCAGGCCTATTTGTGGTGGCTGGGTTATCGCAAAGCCCAGCGCTGTGCCCATGAAAGGTGCGGTGCAGGGGCTGGCGACGACGACAGCCAATACGCCGGTGAAGAAGCTGCCGCTGAGTCCGCCTTGATCGGCCAGTCCGCTGCCGGTATTCATTACACTGCCGCCCAGTTGTACCAGCCCGGACAGAGACAGGCCCATGGCCACAAACAGGTAGGCCAGGGCGATGACAAAGCCAGGAGACTGCAGTTGGAAGCCCCAGCCGATAGCGCTCCCGGTCCTTTGCAGGGTGATGAGAACGGCGGCTACCAGCACAAAGCTGGCGATGACCCCGGCGGCATACACCCAGCTTTCCAGGTGCCTGTCGTGTTCTGTGCTGCGCGCAAAGCCCAGTACCTTCAGCGACAGGATGGGGAACACGCAGGGCATTAGATTGAGGATGGTACCCCCGACAAAGGCCAGCGCCAGCATGGTCAACAGGGTCCTGATATCACCGCCGTCGCCTGTAGATTGTTGGTTGTGGGCTTGCCTGGTGGGGGGGGTAACACTGCGCACGCTGCCGTCGGTAAAGTCCAGTTCAAAATACTGTTTTTGTGGGGGGTAGCACAGGCCGGCGTCGGCACAGCCCTGGGAAGTAACCTCCAGCGTTGCCCGCCGGGACTGGCCCGTAGTGTGCGGCGGTGTGTGCAAGAGCACGTCGGCGCTGTTGTAGTAGACCTGCACTTCGCCGAAATATTCGTCATTGTGTTGCAGGGCGGGGGGGAACTCTACATCGATTTCTTCTGTCAGGCCTGCGCTGTCGCGCAGCGTGAACGCGAAACGGTGCTGGTATAAGTAATAGTGTTCTGCAATTTGCCAATACAGGCGCACCTGCTGCGCATCCAGGATTTCCACTTCCAGTTGGTAGGCCTCCTCAACCGGGAGGAACCGGGTGTTATTGGCCGCGCCGAATTGCACGCGCGGGGATTCGCTGAAACCCTGGGCGTAAGAAAAACTGCTGACCAGCAATAGCAAGCTCGCAAGTAATGCGCGCATCGAGACTCCTTATGGCTCTTTATTACTCTTTAACGCTCTTCAGAAACCAGCCGCCCCCGGCGGCGCCGTTTCGAGGGCGAATTGTACCAAGTCTGTGTGCATAGATCCCAATCCGGCACCATTGAGGCCACCGGGAGTGGTATAGTGGTAAGACGCCCGCGGTGAGTGATAGTTTCCAAGCTGGAGTAGT
>QNFS01000138.1 GCA_003646415.1 Gammaproteobacteria bacterium | reverse complement strand
GCGGGTTCAACTAACATGCGACCACGCATCTCCATATGCAGGGCATGACAGAACCATTGACAGTAGAACCAGTGTACCCCGGGTCGGTCCGCGGTAAAGGTAACCGACGAGGTGGCCTGCGGGCCGACCTCCATCGCTATTCCGTAGTTGGCCAGGGTAAAGCCGTGGTTCAGGTCATCGATCTTGTCGGCGTTGCTGACGTAGACGGTGACTTCATCTCCCTGCTTGACCCTGAAATCCTCCATGCTGAAGTTGGGCGCGGCCGACCACATGTAGACACGCACCTTGTTACCATCGCGGATGACTTTGGAGTCCTCGTACAAGGTAACACCGTCCCTCTTGGCCTGCGCAGTCGCCTCGGCCCATATAGGGTCATCCTTTTTCCACACAGAATCGGGATTGACGATATCGGCGCGCACGATAATGCAATCGTGCGGTTCGGCAAAAGTCGGGCCATCGTGCACGATTTCCATTTTCTTGCCGGTAATATCGATTAACTGCTCGTTTTCAGGCTTCAGCGGACCCACGTTGATAAACCGGTCCTTGGAAAACTTGTTGAGTGAAACCAGCCATTTGCCATCGGCCTCCTTGGTTTCACCCATTGAGCTGTGATTGTGGCCGGGCTGATATTGCACGTCGATCTTGTCCAGGATCGGGTTGACGTCCTTACCGGCATAGGCATCGATGGCCTTCTGCATATTCCACTTGGCCACTTGACTGTCCAGGAATAGCGTGGTGTAAGCATTGCCCTTGCCGTCGAACGCCGTGTGCAAAGGCCCCAGGCCCAGCTCGGGCTCGGCCACAATAACATCGCGCGGCTTGATCTTGTCGTTGAACAGATCCGGAAGAAGGGTGACATCGATAACAGATACCGTTGGTGACAGCTTGCCATTGATGACAACATGACGACCATCCGGCGCGGTGTTACAGCCATGAGGGCTGTTGGAAATCGGAATGTAGCGGGTGTAGCGAGAACCCTTGCGGCCATCGATTACCGGCACCCCATTGATCGTTTTGAAATCACCTTTCTTTACCCCGTCTTCGATACGCTTGATATCGAAGACGACAGCCCAGTCCTGCTCCGCCGAGGTCATTTGCGCCAGGTTTATACCTCCCTCGGAGTTGTAACAGGTGGCGAAGGCATAAAGCCCCTGGTAATCTGCATCACAGTTGTCCAGGTTGCCATCCACCATGACCTGCCAGGCCACCTTCATGGCATCGCCATCGATGGCGGTGAATATCGCATGGTACTTTGACGGATCATCGAGATCCCGGCCATCATTGGGGATGGGCACCCGGTGTTCGCCGTTGGCGAACACATAACCCGTGCGCGGATATTTTTGCGGGCGCAGGCCGTGAATATCAGATGCGTTTGGAATCTCGATAATCTTGTCGCAGCGCATGACATCGCAGCGTACCCGGGCCACACGGGTATTGGCCTTGTCGTTCATAAACAGGTAGCGGCCGTCATAAGTGCCATCCGTGAATGACATATGCGGGTGGTGTAGATCGCCGTTTTGCCATATCCCACCCTTGTTCTCCAGGAATTTCTTCGTCTCGGGCAGCAGACCGTCTTTATGAATCTTGATACTTTCATTAGTCGACCCCCAACCGGTGGCACTGCAGCGGTTGAACACCGGTACACGCATCAATTCACGCATGGAGGGTAGGCCCATAATGCGCATTTCACCGGTCTGCCCACTACTCCAGAAGCCGTAGTAGTCGTCCAGGTCGCCCGGTGCAACAGTGCCCTTGGGGCTCGCAGCCGCCGCCGTACCTGGCGCCAGCATGGTGCCGCCGGCAATTCCCGCAAGACCGCCGGCCCCAGCCAGGGCGGCCAATTTGGCAGAACCGCCCAGTAGCTCCCTGCGCTGCATATCTGTCGGTTGCTCGTCGTCTCTCTTACTTTCCATTTTCTCGTCATTCTTCGACATAGCGTTTCTCCTTTAATTTATCGCCTGTCATGCTCCGTCAGAGCGGGTGAACCCTACTTGTGTACAACAGATACCCTCGCCGGTGCGCGGTACCATAAACTTTAGTCGGAAACGGCGATAACCTCCACCTGTTGTTTCCCCTGCGCCTTGATATCTTCCAGTCTTTGAGCGGCAGCTGACTTGCCATCCACAGCCGCCTTACCCGGCCGCTCTCGCTTCAGGCGCTTCTGAATCAGTACCGGGCAGGCATGATCATCCACATAAACAACCTGGCAATGCAGACAATAGAGGCACTCGTTGACATTGATTTTACCCTCCTTGTGAATTGCCTGGACCATACATTCCTGTGCACAGCGCTGGCAGGGCGAGCCGCATTCCTTGTAACGTTTGAGCCATTCGAACATACGCAGCCGTCCGGGAATAGCCAAGGCGGCGCCCAGGGGACACAGATACCGGCAATAGAACCGTTCGATAAAAAGGCCCGGCACCAGAACAGCGACGGCAAACAAGACAAATGGCCAGGTGCGCTGGAATTTCAGGATAATGGCGGTCTTGAATGGCTCGACTTCAGCCAGCCGCTCTGCCCACTCCAGCGAGTGCAAGGAGAAACCGAACAGGACCAGGAAGATAAGGTATTTCAGTGCCCAAAGGCGCTCATGGAATCCCCAGGACACGCTTATCTGGGGAATCCTGATCAGCTTGGCCACGCGGTTCATGAGTTCCTGCAGGGCGCCAAAAGGGCACAGCCACCCACAGTACGGCCCCCTGGCCCAGAACAGTAATGCGGTGGCAATCGAGCCCCAGAGGAGGAATATCAGCGGCTCCATCAGGAAATAGCTCCAGTCAAAGCCGCTGACCAGCGCATTCAGCACCGCCAGTATGTTCACCACCGACAGCTGGGCATTGGCGTACCAGCCTATTCCGAACAGGGTAAAAATCAGGAAGCCGACTCGTACCCGGTCGGTCAACACAGGGTGCTTGACCAGCCAATCCTGGAAAAAGAAGATTACGGTAAGCACACTGAGGGCTACCAACAGGATCGCGACCTCAGGTAGCTTGCTGATCCACATTTTCTTCCACAGCGGCATGTCCTCTGCATCCACTTTCAGCCAGGACAACAGGCCCACTGCAGGTAGCACTTCCGGCTGTGCATAGATCAGGTACTTGTCCGGCGGGGTATAGAGCAGATCGAAATTCAGGAAGGACTTTTTTGTCGGGCCCGTCAAGCGTCCTACCAGCAGTTCCAGCTGCCAGGGTGCCGCGCCGTCAAAACCCTGGTCAGTGGGCACCAGAAACAAGTCGACGTCCTTGAGCTTTGGCGCGTCGCTGGCGGCAATCCGGTGCAACCGCTTGTGCTCATAATCATGGAAACGGATAAGGGCATCTCCCTGTACGACCTGGAAGCGGTCGAATATACCGCCCCGGACATAGCCCGAGCCCTTGAATGAATAACGCCCGTCGCCGGCTACCAGGATAGCCTGCTGTTCGGGCTCCAGCTTCTCGATAAGGTTCTTGTATTCCGCCTCGCCCAGCAGGCTGCGGCCGATGGCTGGAATGGAGACAATCGCCGTGTAGAGTTCTATAAAGGTTTCGTCAGCGGGACCCTCTTCGGCGGCTTTCACTGCCAGCGAGTCACCGGAAGCCTCGAAGGCCGCGTTCACCTGCCCCAGGGTCAACTTCAGCTGCTGTACCGCAGACTCATCAAGAAGTGTCTGCCAATCTTCTACAGCGGTGATATCCGGATTGATCGAGGCCGTCGGTCCGACTCGCTTGCGCTGCGGAGCCAGACCGCCCAGGTGGTGGGCACGGGCCACCGCGATGGCGCTGCGCAGGATGTTGTCATCCATGACCATGACTGTCACTGTTGCCCCGGAGACCACATCCACTTGTGGTTCACCCAGTTCACCGCGCACCATCTGGCCAATATTTGTGCCGATGTAATTGTCCAGGACCGCCACAATGCGCTTTTCCGGAATACCGATCAACACAATGGGTTCGTGATGCTCGACCAGCAGCACCTTGCTCACAACACCATCCATATCGAGGACCACCAACTGGTGGATGGGCTTACCGGAATAGCCAATGCTATTCACGTAATCACTGGTCAGAAAAACAAAGCCGAGCTGTTCGTCGTCCTTGAAAACGGCTGCTACCGGTGGTTCACCTTCCGCCTCGCCGAGGCGATTGGCGTCCACAAATAATTCCCCGGGGTCTACGCCGGGCAGGAAGCGAGACAGTTCGGGTTCAGCAAGGGCCTGGCCGGCAAACATGAGCTGCACGAGCAGCACGACACCCCACAACGCTATGACAGCCGCAATGGTTCGCAAGCTCAAACCCCCGGAACTACAGATGATGCACCTCTATTGCTGTCATTCACCGGTCAACTTAGTATCTGGTGTGGCTTCCACGTTAAATACAATTTGCTGATCCAAGTCGCCGTGGGCGGGCGGTAGTGTACAGCGCCATATCACAGTAAAACATGACCTACATCATCGCAACGTGCGCAAATTACCTGCGAAAGGCACCCGTAGCAGTGGTAATTATGCGAGACTCTCATTATGCAGGAGATGAGCATCCAATCAGTCGCCCAATTGCTGTCAGTAGCGCGAAGGGCCTCGCAGGAAGCGGCGCGGCAGTATACCAATCTCGCCGATGACATGCGCGATTATGACAATGAAGATTCTGCCGCTACATTCGATCGCCTGGCCGGGTTGGAGGCCGAGCACGAGCAGCTCATGCTCGCCTGGGCCAAAGTGGAGGATATCCAGCTGGACCCAGGTGCTGCCCTCGCTCAATGGGAAGATCCAAACGTGGGGGCCGAGTACGATGCGCCTGCCAAAGACCCCATATGCAGCACACCGTACCGGGTTCTGGCCTATGCAGGGCACAATGAGGAGCACTCCTTTCGATTCTTCACCCACGTTGCGGCCAACACAGAGGATGACACGGTTCGCGAATACGCCGAGGTCCTGGCGCAGGAGGAACTTGAGCACGCTGCGGTGGTGAAGTCGATGCGTCGCCGAGCCTGGCACGCTGCGCGTCTGGCGCACCCCGAAGAGCCCGTAATCAAACCCGGCATGATTGAGTCCATGGTCGATTTTCTGGCTATTGCTGCGAACCTGGAGCGCTGCGTCCGAGCCAACCTGGCTGCCCTGCTCGATGACTACCCACGGCTGGACCAGGTTCTGGTACATAGCGAGAATATCCGCAGGGATATCGAAGCACTTGGGAAGAGCTACGACACCAGCAGTGACTCTGCCGCCGATACCATTGACTCTATTGAGGCCTACGGCAGGACTATCAAAGCCCTCAGCGGCGACAAGAAAGGGTTACTGCGCCGCCTGTACAGTGATAGCGACCGCTGTTCCATGTACTACGATACGCTGGTAACACGTACACGGGACGAGGCGGTCATGCTGCAGGCGCAAAGCCTTACGATCTCGGCTCTGGAGCGCATAGACTTGCTGCGGGAGGTCATGGGTCGGAAGTTATAGTATGGCTACAAATCCAGAACAGAATTACCGCTTAAAACCCCGCCATCTAAGTAGTCAACTATGTAATAAAAAGAGGTCATCAGCGGTGATGAGGTCAAACAGATGATCGCCGGGGAGGGCGTGGGATGAGGGAGGGCGAAAACGGTCCGGATCAAGGTGTAGTTACACAGCCTCGAACCGGACCATTTTGACTTATGAGTTTATTTCAAACAAGCCGGCAGCACCCATGCCGCCACCAATACACATGGTGACAACGCCATACCTGGCACCGCGACGACGTCCTTCGATCAAGATATGACCGGCCATACGCGAGCCCGACATACCAAAGGGGTGGCCCACTGAAATTGAGCCGCCATTCACGTTCAGTTTCTCCATGGGAATGCCCAGGGTGTCCTTGGAGTAAAGCACCTGCGATGCGAAGGCTTCATTCAGCTCCCACAGGTCAATATCATCTACTGTTAACCCGGCCTGCTTCAGCAGCTTGGGAACAGCATAAATAGGACCAATTCCCATTTCGTCCGGCTCGCAACCACCCACGGCGAAACCGCGGAAGGTACCCAGAATGTCCAGGCCACGCTGCTCTGCCACTTTGCGTTCCATCAGGATCTGTGAAGATGCGCCATCAGACAGCTGTGATGCGTTTCCGGCGGTGATGAAATTACCTTCACCGCGTATGGGTTGCAGGCCGGCCAGGCCCTCCAGGGTTGTGCCCGGACGATTGCAATCATCCCTGGTCACGGTTGTTTCCTGCTCGGAGGTTTCACCAGTTTCCTTGTTAGTCACCGTCATAATTGTGGTGATGGGTATAATTTCGTCATCAAACTTCCCTGACTCCTGAGCAGATGCTGTGCGCTTCTGGCTCTCCAGAGAGTACTCATCCTGGTACTCGCGTGCAACATTGTAGCGCTGCGCCACTATGTCGGCTGTTTCAATCATTGGTATGTACAAGCCAGGCCAATCAGACATCAGTTGGGAGTCGACCATGTGATTATGGTTGGCTGTTGGTTGAACCATGGAAATACTCTCTACACCGCCGGCACCCATTACGTCCACACCGTCAACGATGATACGCCCTGCAGCCGTGGCAATGGCCTGTAAACCGGAGGAGCAAAACCGGTTCATCGTGGTAGCGGAGGTAGAGGCCGGGCAGCCTGCCTTCAGGGCGATCTGGCGGGCAACGTTCATCCCGGTAGCGCCTTCGGGGTTGGCGCAGCCGTAGATCACATCATCTACTTCGGCCGGGTCTACTCCAGCGCGTTCCATGGCCGCTTTCAGTGTTGGGGCACCCATTGAGGCTCCGTTGGTATTGTTAAAACCACCCCGGAAGGACTTGGCCAAACCAGTGCGGGCAGTGGATACGATAACTGCTTCTCTCATAATATTTACTCTCATTTTCAGGTTAGATTAACAAGTACCTGCAAGGGCACAGTGGATACCGGGGTGACAGCATATGTTATCCGGGCCCTGTGCTCAAATAATAGTCTTGGCCTTGTCCAATATGAAATGATGCGCCTTAACG
>QNFS01000137.1 GCA_003646415.1 Gammaproteobacteria bacterium | reverse complement strand
GGACCGGTAACCAGCACAAGGCCCCGGGGCATCATGCAAATATCGCGAAAGACCTGCCCCAGACCCAGGTCTTCCATAGTCAGCACCTTGGAGGGAATGGTACGAAACACCCCTGCAGCACCGCGGTTTTGATTGAAGGCATTGACCCGGAAACGAGCGACACCCGGCACCTCGAAGGAAAAGTCGGTTTCCAGGAACTCCTCGTAATCCTTGCGTTGTTTGTCGTTCATGATGTCGTAGATCAGCTCATGCACCTGCTTGTGCTCCATCGGCGGCAGGTTGATACGGCGAATATCGCCATCTACGCGAATCATGGGCGGCAGACCCGACGACAGGTGCAGGTCAGAAGCGCCCTGTTTGGCACTGAACGCCAAAAGTTCTGTTATATCCATATATTCCCCTCCCCTACGGGTAGCAACTGCCGCACAGCGCCCGGCCAAAACACCCCACGCGACAGCGAATTACTGCCCCGATATTTTATTCTTGTGTCGCCTCCCATACCACGAATCGGCTACCATTCGCGCCATGAACGAACAACTGCTTAGTGACAATATATCAAAGCTACTCCAAAGAGTACGACTCAGCGCAGAAAAAAGCCAGCGCAGCGAATGTGACATTCTGGTGCTCGCCGTGAGCAAAACCCGCCCCGCTGCAGACATTCGCGCAGCCCATGACTGCGGCCTGCTGGAATTTGGCGAGAGTTACCTGCAAGAAGCCCTGGTAAAAATGCCTGAACTGGAGGACCTGGACCTGACCTGGCACTTCATCGGCCCCATCCAGTCCAACAAGACGCGGGCTATCGCCGGGCACTTCGACTGGGTACACAGCGTAGATCGCAGCAAGATAGCCAGACGGCTAAGCGAGCAGCGGCCACAGGATATGGCGCCCCTGCAGGTGTGCATACAGGTGAACATCTCGGGGGAAAGCAGCAAATCCGGCGCGACCCTGGAGGAATTGCCGCAATTGGTACGCGAAATAATCACCCTGCCTCGCCTGCGATTGCGTGGCTTTATGGCAATACCGGCAGCCACTGGCGACACACGGCTGCAACGGCAGTCTTTTGGCCGCCTGCGCACAGCCCTGGAGCAGTTACAAGTGATAGCACCCGCCATGGACACCCTGTCCATGGGCATGTCCGCAGACATTGAAGCCGCCATCGCCGAGGGCGCCACCATCGTGCGCGCCGGCACTGCTATTTTCGGCTCCCGGAACAGGTGATTTTGGCATCGGACGCCGTGTATAATCAAATACTTTTCCTCAATTGAATTGGCAACGGACGGGTACTTGGACATACCACATATCGCATTTATCGGCGCTGGCAACATGGCTGGCAGTATCATCGGCGGCCTGCTCGACAGCGGCCACCCCGCCAGCTGTATCAGTGCGGCCGATCCCTTTCCCGCCAGCCTGGAACGCTTGGCGGAGATCGCCCCGGTAACCGTTTGTAGCGATAACAGGCAGGCCGCCGCTAACGCCGATGTAATCATCCTGGCGGTAAAGCCTCAGGTCATGGCTGAGGCGACGGCCAGTATCGCCCCGGCGGTGCAAGACAACGGCGCAGTGGTTATATCCATCGCCGCCGGAGTCACTATCGCCAGTATGCTGGCCCGGTTGGGGCCCCAGGCAGCCATTGTGCGCTGCATGCCCAACACACCGGCCCTGCTCGGCTGTGGTGCCAGCGGCCTGTTTGCCAACGACAACTGCTCGGGGCAACAACGTGAATACGCCGGGTCTATTCTCGAGGCCGTGGGTATCACCTGCTGGGTTGAGACGGAGCAGGCGCTCGATGCCATCACTGCCCTGTCTGGCAGTGGCCCCGCCTATTTTTTCCTGTTCATGGAGGCGATAATCGATGCCGGCTGCGAGCTGGGGTTGGATCACGACACGGCAACCACCCTGGCCATGCAGACCGGCCTGGGGGCTTCACGCATGGCCATTGAAAGCGATGTGGACCTGGTCGAGCTGCGCCGCCGGGTCACCAGCCCAGCGGGCACCACGGAACGAGCTATACAAATGTTTGAACAGGACGGCCTGCGCGAGGTGGTGACAAACGCCATGCGCGCAGCCGCCAACCGGGCCGCAGAAATGGCCCGGGAAATGGGCTAGATACACTAGTACACAGGAGATTAACACTATATGACCGCCATAAATGAAATCTTAGGCTACCTGATACAGACCCTGCTCAACCTGTATCTACTGGCCATGCTGCTGCGCTTTTTACTGCAATTGGCGCGCGCCGACTTTTACAACCCCATCTGCCAGTTCCTGGTAAAAGTGACCAACCCACCGGTAATACCGCTGCGCCGGGTGATACCGGGCTTTGGAGGCCTCGATATGGCATCCTTGCTGCTGGCACTGCTACTGCAATTGGCAGCTATCGTGGCGCTATTGCTGATCAATGGCCTGGGGCTACCCAGTGTCCTGCTTCTGCTGACGTGGTCCGCACTGGGTATCGCGGCCCTGTTGGTAAAGATTTATTTCTTCGCCCTGCTGGCCATGATCATCCTGAGCTGGATCGCTCCGCAGAGCAGAAATCCGGCGGTCTCTCTGGTATCTCAGATCACCAAGCCGGTCATGGTGCCGTTTCGTCAAGTCCTGCCGTCCATGGGTGGCATGGACTTCTCCCCCATACTGGTATTTATCCTGATCAACGTCATCCAGATCGCGCTGCGACATATGGCCGCCGCCGTCAGCCTGCACCCGGCCCTGGTCATCGGTCTGTGAAGCCAGTGTACCTCGTCAGTCATTTTGTAATATTCGGCGGTACACCAGGGCTGTGAACTCTCCCGCAGACAGCCATTCGGTAGGCATTGTCACACCACAGGTAGCGCACTTCGACACCCCCCTGCATCTGGCCTGCGGCCACGACCTGCCCACCTATGACCTGGTCTACGAGACCTATGGCGAGCTCAATGACAAGCACTCCAACGCGATACTGGTGTGCCACGCCCTCAGCGGACATGCCCATGCGGCGGGCTATCACAGTGTGGATGACAAAAAGCCCGGCTGGTGGGACGAGTGTATTGGCCCGGGCAAACCCATCGATACCAACAATTTTTTTGTAGTGAGCCTCAATAATCTCGGTGGCTGCCACGGATCTACCGGCCCAAGTTCCGTCAATCCTGCAACCGGCAAGCCCTGGGGTCCGGACTTTCCCCCCCTGCGGGCCAGAGACTGGGTCAACAGCCAGGCCCGGTTGGCAGATTATCTGGGCATCGACTGCTGGGCGGCGGTAATTGGTGGCAGTCTGGGAGGCATGCAGGCCATGCGCTGGGCGCTGGAATACCCGCAGCGGATCCGGCACTGCATCGTCATCGCCGCCGCCATGAAACTGAGCGCCCAAAACCTCGCCTTTAACGAGGTCGCCCGCCAGGCGATACTGTCGGACCCGGAATACGCCGGGGGGCATTATCAGGAGCGTAACACCATCCCCGCCCAAGGCCTGGCCCTGGCGCGCATGGTCGGCCATATCACCTACCTGTCAGATAACGCCATGGCCAGCAAATTCGGCCGCGACCTGCACTCAGGGAGCCTGGAGCAAGGCGATGAGGGCAGCGCGGAATTTCAGGTGCAGAGTTACCTGCGCTACCAGGGCAGCCAGTTCTCCGGCAGCTTCGACGCCAACACCTATATTCTGATGACCCGCGCTCTGGACTATTTTGACCTGGCCAGGGAGTACAATGACGACCCGGTAGCCGCCTTCGGGCACACGCTGTGCAGTTTTTTGGTCATCTCCTTTTCCACCGACTGGCGCTTCTCGCCGCAGCGCTCCCGAGAGATCGTCGACGCACTGATTGCCGCCGGCCGGCCGGTAAGCTACGCTGAAATCGAGGCGGATGAAGGCCACGATGCCTTCCTGTTGCCTATACCGCGCTATGTGAACGTGCTCAGCGCCTATATGCTACGGGTGGGAGCCCACTGTTGATGCGCCAGGACCTGCGGCATATCCAACGCTGGATCGCCCCCAACTCCCGGGTGCTTGACCTGGGCTGCGGCAACGGCGAGTTCCTGGAGTTTCTGCGGGATCAGCGACAGGTCAGGGGCACAGGCCTGGAGATAGACGATGCCAATATCACCGAGGCCATTTCCCGCGGACTCAATATCGTGGAGCAGAATATGGACGCGGGCCTGGGCAATTTTTCCAACCAAAGTTTCGACACGGTAGTCATGGCTCACGCCCTGCAGGCGGTGCACTATCCGGACCGGGTGCTGGACGAGATGCTGCGCATAGGCCGCGAGTGCATCGTCACCTTCCCCAATTTCGGCCACTGGCGATGCCGCCTCCACCTGGGTATGCGAGGTCGCATGCCGGTATCCCGGTTCATGCCGCACAGCTGGTACGACACCCCCAATATCCATTTTTGCACGGTGAATGATTTTGAAACCCTGTGTCGGGACAAGGGTATTCGCATCCTGGGCAGGGACGTGGTGGGCAACACCGAGCGTCAGCCGTTACTGGCCGGCACCTGGCCCAACCTGTTCGCCACCACGGCGATCTACCACATCACCCGCTGATATGACTGAGACAATGAATGAGCGGGTAATGGTGCTGGCCAGTGGCAATACGGGCAAATTGCGAGAGCTGGCGCAAGTACTCGCACCACTGGCTATCACACTCAAACCCCAGTCAGAATTTGCAGTACCGGAAGTAGAAGAAAACGGCCTCAGCTTCGTTGAAAACGCCATCATCAAGGCCAGGGCTGCGGCGCAGCACAGCGGCCTGCCCGCCATCGCCGATGACTCGGGCCTGGAGGTAGACTATCTCAATGGCGCCCCCGGCATTCACTCCGCCCGCTACTCCGGGGATGGCGACGCCGCCAACAACGCCAAACTGTTACAGGCGCTGGCAGACGTCCACGAGGAGCAGCGCAGCGCCCGTTTCCAGTGCGTACTGGTCTATATGCGCCACGCCCTGGACCCCATGCCCCTGGTCTGCCAGGCCAGCTGGGAGGGCCACATTCTGCTCACACCCCGGGGTGATAATGGCTTCGGCTATGACCCCCTGTTCTACGTTCCCGAATACCAGTGCAGCTCCGCCGAACTACCCCCCGGGGTAAAAAACCGGATCAGTCACCGGGCCAGGGCCAGCACGCTTCTGTGCGAGACCTTGCGCTGGCGCTGAGGTGCACTGATGCAACTACCCCCGCTCGGTCTGTACATCCACCTGCCCTGGTGCGAGCGCAAATGTCCCTACTGCGACTTCAACTCGCACCAGGCGACAGATATTCCCGAGATGTGGTATGTGGACACTCTGCTGCAGGATTTACGTGATGACCTTTCATTGCTGCAGGGTCGACAGATCGAAACCCTGTTCATCGGTGGCGGCACACCCAGCCTGTTCTCCACCAAAGCCATCCGGCGCCTGCTACAGCAAATCGCCACACTGCTGCCCCTGGAGGCCACCCTGGAGGCCACCCTGGAGGCCAACCCCGGCAGTGCCGAGGCCGATAAATTCGCCGGTTTTTGCGAAGCCGGCATCAACCGCCTGTCCCTGGGTATCCAGAGCTTCGACGACGACCGGCTGCAGGCACTGGGCCGTATCCACAACAGCGACCAGGCCCACGCCGCTATTGAATTTGCCTGCGCCACCGGCTTTGACAGTTTCAATATCGACCTGATGCACGGATTGCCCGGACAAACCCCGGTCTGCGCCGAGGCGGATTTACGCGCCGCCCTGGCCTACAAGCCCCCACACCTGTCCTGGTACCAGCTGACCATTGAACCCAACACGATATTTCACAAACGGCCACCACTATTGCCAGTGGAGGATGCGCTGGCGAATATGCAGCAACAGGGTGAGCGCTTGTTGGCAGAGGCCGGCTACGGACAGTATGAAGTCTCAGCCTACTGCGAACCGGGCTACAACTGTCGCCACAACCTGAATTACTGGTCTTTTGGAGACTATTTGGGCATAGGCGCCGGTGCCCACGGCAAGGTCAGTTTCCCGGACGGTCGCATCCACCGCTACGCGAAAAAACGCCAGCCGGAGGAATACCTTGCATCAGGATCGGGGGGGTTTACAGCCACCAGGCGTGAATTGGACCGGGATGAGATTGCCGGGGAATTCGTGCTGAATGCCTTGCGCCTGAACGAGGGCTTTACCCTGGATCTGTTCAGCGCCCGCACGGGATTGGACACTGCGGCGCTGGAACCACAGCTGGAGTCACTCTGCGGGCGCGAGTTGCTGGTGATGCATGGTGATTGTGTTAAAGCCACGGATCTTGGCCGTCGGTTTCTGGATAGCGTTGTCGCGGAGTTTTTTCCGGGCTGACGTTTTTGCCGGTTACCCGAGCTGTAGTTGTGGGGTCTCGGGCTGGATGGATCGCGCTAATCATCACCAAACCAAAGGTATGTATTTAATCACGAATAAAAATCAGGTCCCAAACC
This sequence comes from Gammaproteobacteria bacterium, assembly GCA_003646415.1. Lineage (GTDB taxonomy): Bacteria > Pseudomonadota > Gammaproteobacteria > Pseudomonadales > Halieaceae > JBALVO01. Next base: position 594 of record QNFS01000137.1, on the reverse strand, counting down.
TCATGCCCCAAACGTTCCCCGCGCAACTCGAACTTGGTGAGGGGACGGTGCTCCGGACGGGGGGTGAACTGGCCCGTGCCACAGGTATTAGATAGACCATCGGCGGCGCTGAGAACCACCATCATCTGCTCGGCATAACTTTCCCAGTCGGTAGCCAGGTGCAGGGTCCCGCCGGACTTCAGCTTGGGTAACAGCAGCGCCACGAAAGGAGGCTGGATCAGGCGGCGCTTGTTATGGCGTTTTTTGTGCCAGGGGTCCGGGAAGAAAATCTGCAGGGTGTCCAGGGAGGCGTCGGGGATACAGTCCCGCAGGATTTCCACCGCGTCGTGACAGTACACCCGGATATTGTCCACATCGCACTCGGCCATGCTGTGCAGCAACCTGCCGACACCGGGTTTGTGTACTTCGATACCGATGAAATTGGTTGCTGGAGCAGCCTCCGCCATGTCGACCAGGGACTGACCCATGCCAAAGCCGATTTCCAGCACTGCGGGGCCGGCGCGACCAAACGTCGCCGCGAACGGCAACGCGCCACCTGTGTGCTCCAGACCCCAGCGCTGCCAGTTCTCATCAAAAGCGCGCTGCTGGCCAGGC
>QNFS01000136.1 GCA_003646415.1 Gammaproteobacteria bacterium | reverse complement strand
CACATCTTCCGGGTCGTACAACCACAATTCACAGACCCGGAAGGAAAAATGCCGGGGCATGCTGACCAGGAGAATTTCAAGCAGAGCCTGCAGATCAGGGGCATCGAGCAGCATGTATTCCAATTGCTGGGCCTGCAGATACAGGTAGCGGTTAACAGTGACGGTTTCGCTCAGCCGACGCTCACGCAATTCCGCCCGCGATTCCACAGGCGGAGCACCTTGAATTTCTTCGTTTTGTGACCCGGTCAGGTCGAACCCGCTCCGGCCATTGTCATATGCCATCCACTCTACTCACGTCACTCCGGGTTGGGCCATGACGCCCACCCTGTTTTTATTGGATAGTCAGTGTAAGCGCCCTATACTTGCGATGCAAACCCCATATTGTAACAACCTCATATTGTAACATTCAGAGCCCCTGAATCCCCATGACGGCCACACCCACACTACCGCGCAACATCCAACTGAAGCTGAAGCAAACGCTCGCACAATGGCCCCAGTGGCACTGCGAGCCACCCCTGGCGAACCCCCCTGAAGTGGTTGCTGTGCTGGCATCGGGGGTCAGTAATTTCAGTGTACTGGTGCAGTCAGGGCAGCATTTCGTGGTACGTATCGACGGCATCAACCCCGCTGCCAACAGTCTCAACCGACAATCTGAATGGCGCGCCCTGCAGGCTGCTCACAGCGCAAGCCTGGCGCCGCAGCCACGCTATTTCAATCCGGCATTGGGCAGCCTGGTCTGCGACTACCTGGCGCCGGATGTCAAACAGGCTCTTTGCCTGGTGGAAGTTGCCGCCCTGTTGCGCGACATTCACCAACTGCCGGCCCGGCACAGCCGGCTGGACCTGGCGGAGCGTATCCTGCGCTATGAAAAGCAGCTGGAACACAGGGGCCAGGCTCTGAGCGCGCCCATGGCGCGGTGCCGCGGACCGGTGCTGCGCATGCTGGATGACATAACCCAGCGACCACAGCCTGCGGTTTTGTGCCACAACGACCTGTTGCAAGCCAACAGGATCTACAGCGGGGGGAGACTGTGGGCGATCGATTGGGAATACTGTGCGATGGGCAGCCCCTGGTATGACCTCGCCGTAGTCATCAACGGAGATTCACTGAGCACCGCACAGGCAGATGAATTGCTGGAAGCCTACCTGGGCAGGGCAGTAGGCGGCGCAGAGCGACAGGAGTTGCAGCAGCACAGCTGCGTATACCGTTATCTCGAATTATTGTGGTACCTGGCCCTGCAACACACTGTCCCCGAGCCGGCTCTGCTGGACCACAAAGTGGTGGCGCTGGAAAAAAATCTGGAGCTCTAATCCCTGAAATTGGTGAACTGCAGTGGCGCGCCTATATCCGCCTCGCGCAATAGCGCCATCACCTGCTGCAGGTCGTCGCGCTTCTTGCCGGTGACCCGCACCTGCTCAGCCTGGATTTGCGCCTGGACTTTCATCTTGGCGTCTTTGATCTTTTTAACGATGGCCTTGCTCTGGGCGCTGTCCAGCCCGTGACGCAATACTACCGACGTCTTTACCAGTTTACCGGTGGTTTCCGGCTCGCCGCACTCCATAGCCGCGGGGTCGATGTCACATTTGATCAACGCGGTGCGCAGCATATCTTCCATTTGCGTCACCTGGAATTCTGCCTCCGCGGTGAGTACCACCGTGCGTTCTTCTCGCGCAAAAGACGCTTCAATACCCTTGAAATCGAAGCGATTGGCCACGATCCTTCCCGCCTGATCGACCGCATTGGTCAACTGGTGCAGATCAACTTCCGAAACAACATCAAATGATGGCATAGTGCATTACCCCCGGCTTGAAAACAGGAGACCTATAGTAATGGCCCACGGCCAGTTTACAATCCCGCAGCGGGAGTTTATCCACTGATGGCAGCGCACTGGCACGTACTTGGCGCCGGAGCCATCGGGTGTCTGTTTGCCACGGCGCTGGCGCGCAGTGGCTGCACGGCGACACTCCTGTTGCGCGAGCGCTGCGGGAAAAGCAGCCGCTCCGTGTTAGTGCAACGCGATGGCGCAATCACGGAAGTACACACACCCGTTTCGGCCACCGGCGATAGCGGTCCTATCACGCACCTGCTGGTGACGACCAAGGCCTATGATGTGCGCGGCGCCGTTGGTGCTGTCGCCCACCGTCTCAACAGCGACACCAGGCTGTTGTTACTGGTCAACGGCATGGGCCTGATCGAGGAGTTACACAACGACTTCCCCAATCTGGATATCTACAATAGCACCACTACCGAAGGCGCCTACCGCATCGCACCACTGCATATATGCCACGCCGGCACCGGGCTGACTCGCATCGGCAAACCCGGACAAACCAGGCCCGCCCTCTGGTTCGACCAATGGTCCCGCGCCATGAGTTCCTGTGTCTGGGATGCCAATATCGACAGTGCACTGTGGCTGAAACTGGCCATTAACTGTGCCATTAACCCGCTGACGGCCGTACACGGTTGCCGCAATGGTGACCTGGCGCGGCGCCCGGAGCTGGCGATGGAGGTGTGCCGGCTCTGCGATGAGATCGCTGCGATAAGTCGCGCCGCGGGCTACATGAGCACGGCGGCAGGTCTGGAGCAGGCTGTAACAGACGTTATTGCCGGCACTGCAAACAACCGTTCATCGATGCTACAGGATGTGCAGAACAGGCATCGCACCGAAATCGACTATATCACCGGCTATCTGCTGGCCGTGGCCAGGCGCCACGGCATAGAGGCCCCCCACAATAAATCCCTGTTTGAGAGGGTTCATAAACTTGAACCCTGAGTTATTGATATAACCCAATGGTTGTATCGCGAACAATGTCACGCCACTGGCTGATGGGCATATCAGGTAACAACACCCCCTGCTGATAGTCGTGCTGTGCCGCGTGCTCCCGGTTTATCGCAAATACACACAGGCCGCCAGCACAGCGCAGGGCTATCTGCAACTGCTCCTCGGGCTCCGGGGGCGGATTGTCCCCGGAGTCACTGGCATACAGGGTTTTGCTGCGGGTCGCCCCCACCGGGCCAGTGAAATGGAGGGCGCCCAGTTGTTCATTCAATGCAAGTTTCACTTCCTCCACCAACCAACGACTGGAAACCTCCCGGGGCAAATCAATATCACCGGACAGGCGCAGCAGCGGCTCATCGATATGAACGAAGGTCTCACGGTGTTGCAGGGCAATCACCATTGGCACGCCAACTGCGACCACCAGACCCAGGACCGCAGCAAGGCGGGCGGGCCAACCCAACAGGGGCAGACGATGCCTGAAAGTCAGGGCGCCGCCGGAAAGGGCCGACCTGGAACGTCCCTCGCGCCCCAGGTCACCCGGCACCTGCGGGGGAATATCATCCGCTAATTCCACTCGAAAACAGGGCCGGGCTTCCTGTAACAGGCTGTTGGTGGCCGCCAGCGGAATTTCCCGGGAGACCCTGCGCAAGACCTGCCGCACCCGCTGGGTATTGGCCGGCCGATCTTCGGGATCTTTTTGCAGCAGATCGCTGATCAACTCCACCAATTCGCCGGGCACAGGCAGTTCACTGGCCACCAGTTCCTCCAGTGGCCGTGGCGCCTGCTCCAGTAGCAGGCGGGTATCGAGCTGGCCGCCACGCATAAACGGCTGCTCGCCGCTCAACATCCTGTACAGCAGACAACCCAGGGCGAACAGGTCTGAACGCAGGTCCAGTGGCTTACCCAGGTACTGCTCCGGCGACAAAGCGGACGGGCTGGCGGCAGCCATTTGCCGGGGCTGGCTCTCCTGCGTACTGCCCGCGATCCCAAAGTCGGTGAGCTTCACCCGCCCGGACTCCGCGATGAGAATATTGCCGGCCTTGAGGTCACCGTGCACGATATGCTGCTGTCTGGCAACCGCCAGAGCGCCCGCGATGTCGGCGCCGATGGTCAATACCGTGGCCAGCGATGGCCGCACAGCCGCCAAAAATTCCTCCAGATCACAGCCCGGCACATACTCCATGATCAGGGCCAGGTGCTCACTGGATTCGATTACATCGTGTATCTGCACCACTTTCGGGCTCTGGATACTGGCGACCAGCTGCGCCTCGCGCAGCAGGCGCTTGCGATCCGCGCGCCGGGCCGGCTGGCGGTAGATCTTGACCGCCACGCGGCGGTGCAAGCGCTCATCGTAGCCCAGGTAGACACTGCCCTGCCCACCCCGGTTGATCAGCCTGAGGATGCGATAAGGCCCTACGCGATTGTCTACAGCCATAGCGCCGGTGCTACTCCCGTTCCCGCCGGCGCAGCCGTGCGCGCAAACTTGTCACCGATACCCGCAATTGCATGGCCGCAGCGGTGCTGTCCCCCTGGTTTTCAGCCAACACCCGCTGTAACTCGTCCCAAGGCACTTCCCTGGCCAGGCGGTGGCGCGGAGATTCCTCGATGCGCCGGTATACCGCGGTGCGCGATACCCCCAGCTGTACTGCCGCCCGGGCGGCCTCAAAATGATTATCTTGCAGGGCGCAATCAAACTCATCCTCATCAATAGCATGCATTCTGCGCCGCAACCTTGTGTCCGGCACCGCCTGCGGTGCTGCCGCCGCGTGCGCCAGGGTGGTTTCAACACTATCAACCAGAGTCAGCCGCCGCTCACTCGCCAGCACCACCTGGCGGGCAAAATTCGCCAACTCCCGAACATTACCCGGCCAGCTATAACACAAGAAACGGTAAAACAGCCCCGCCCAGGCCGCTATTTCAGGTGCACTGCTATGTTCCAGCGGTAAAATCCCGTCGCGCTGCAACTCGGTGGCGCCAAGAGTCAGGAAATACAGCAATAATTCACCGATATCTTCCGGGTGCTCCCGCAGCGGCAACAACCAGATCTCGCAGGCCCCCAGGCGATGACGCAGCGCCGCCTTGAAACTGCAGCCCTCACCTTCCAGCGCCGCATCTGTAGCGGAGATCACCCGCACATCCACCTGCCTTATGGCGCCGCCCACCAACTGAATCTCCCGCTGCTGCAACGCTCGCAGCAGCTGTGGTTGCACATCCACCGAGGTGTCGCCAATTTCATCCAGAAGCAGGCTCCCTCCCTGGGCCTGTTGAAAATAGCCCTCACCCGCCCGATCCGCCCCGGTAAATGCTCCCTTGGCACTGCCGAACAGGGCCGCGGCCGCCAACTCAGACGGGATGGCAGCCATATTGACACTGACCAGAGGCGCATCGGCCCGGCGGCTGTCGTTGTGAATGGCGGCGGCTACCAACTCCTTACCAGTACCGGTCTCACCCAGTATGAGCACATCCAGGTCACTGCCCGCAGTCTGGAGAATCTGCTTGCGCAGGCCCGCCATATACGCGCTACTGCCTCGTAATAGACCACCGCATTGCGACTCATCGACACCGGGTACACTGCGCCTGGCCAGGCGCAGCAGTAACACAACCGTATGCCCAAGCATCAGCGGAACACCCTTGCGCAGCTCTTCGGGCTCCAACTCCACGCTACCGTCCAACTCACAACCGGCAATACGACAACGGCTGGATGCGGCGAATCTGCGAACAACCAGACGTTTGCCCCGGGGGAGAAACTCCAGGGCCTGCCGGCTGATATGCGGATCATCCAGTGGCTCTGCGGCCCGGGCGGTCCCACCACTGAACACCGGACTGCGACGCCCCAGAATCCATGGCGCACTGCCGCTTTGGCGAGAAGCCACCGCAGTCTGCCCGATACGCGATGTCTCAGGGTGGAAGATGATGGTGAACGACAGCTGCTCATCCCGGCGCTTACCGGGCAGGGAAGACACTACCGATGGCAACGTCAGGTCGGCATCACTATTATTATGCACGGATGCTTTGGGCCCCATGCCTACCTCCCGATATTATTCCTTATAGCCAAAGCTTAGCAGCTACCGGGAAAAACGCCGCTTTCGATGTATTTTATACCTACGCTTGCAAGCGGCCTGTTGAACTAAAGCAGCAACACCGCCACTGCTACCACCACCACCCAGGCAGCAGCACTGCGGGACAGGAGGCTGCCGGTTTCCTGATTTTCCGTCGCCGCTTCCTGACCAAACACCAGGTCGTCACGAGGTTCGGTTGGCGCCGTCCCCAGCGCCGCAGTGCCTACCGCATAGAGCAATTGGCTAATCTGGGCCGATGCATCCACCAGGCCATCGAGCAATTTGTCACGGCCGCCGACAAAATCACCGGTCAGGGTAAACGCGGCGGCCAGCAAGCGCGCCGGAACCCAGTCTGCCAGAAAGATCCAGCGCTCGGTTTGTTCTGCTTCAAAGTCATCATGATGACACAGCTGCAGCAGACGGTAGGCCAGCGCACCGGCCGGACCCAACAGTACAAAATAAAACAACACAGCGAACCAGCGCTGGTAACCCTCATAGATGAAACACCGCTGCACCAGGGCGTGCACTTCCCGGGGAGAGACGGGATCATCCTGCGACGTTGCCCACCCCAACTCCGGCAGTGTACTCAGGTATGCTCCCTCGAAGTCAGCGCTACGGCACTGCTGCTGGTAACGCTCCATCAATTCATGAACATCTCGCCGACCAAAAGAGTACAGCAGCAACACAACCGCCATGGCTATCCACAGCAATCCAAACAGAACCGGCGCCAGTGCGTTCAGAATAACCTGCACCAGCGCCACCGGCAGAAGAACGACAAGCGCCAGTTTTACCTGTGGTCCCGCGCTCCACCTGGCAACTGTCGATTGCCAGCCCAAAAGCCAGTCGTCGCGGTGCACCCGGCTGCCGGAGCCCCAGGCCTGCATCAGTACCAGTGCGATGATTATCGCCAGAAAAGTCATTACTGTTCTCCCCCTCTTATGGCCACGGCGTGTTTCACAGCCTAAGCGCTTTTCACTCCAAGGGCGCTGTGATAGCGGCGCCAGTCGAAAGCCGCTCCCGGATCAGTTTTACGCCCGGGTGATATATCACTGTGCCCTACGATTCTGCTCACATCCAGCGCCGGATAGTGCTCGATCAACACATCGGTCACCGCTGACAGAACCTCGTATTGCGCATCAGTGTACGGCTCATCGTCGGT
>QNFS01000135.1 GCA_003646415.1 Gammaproteobacteria bacterium | reverse complement strand
TGGCAAGCTCTATCAACATAATGCAGGATCGTATTACCCGCAGTCGCATGGCAGGTGATCCTCCGGAAGTCGTCCTTTCACCACAACTTTCAGAGCTTGGGTTATTAGAGTTCGATCAAGGCGTCATGGCCATTAATGAAGGACGTGCATGTGTTCAGCGAATGCTGCCTGCTTTAGAGCAGTTGGCAGTGAGTTAAGTGCAGGCGAGACTCTGTGCATGACGTCATTTCTGCACTGCAACCTTCCCTCTGCTGCACCAGCCATGCGTTCCTGATAGGAAAGCCCGGTCCAGTCAAAGCCGATTCCTTTCGGCAGGGAAGCTCGATTACCTCGGCAACTGCTCCTGCGTTGCTCTCGACAATTGCTCCTGCATTGTTCTACCTTCGCTCATCCATGGGCTTGTTCGTCTGAAAAAGACAAACCCAATCATAGTACTGACCCGCTGTTCCTAACCTGTAGCAGTATAGCTTTTCCCGTCCAGTGGTTGGAATTGGCGTGAAATAGAGCGGTAAAAGAGCAGAATCCAGTCTTCCCCACTCAACTAGCGCGAAATTTCGCGATGAATTGACCAAAGTTCTGACGTAATGCGATGTTCAATATATGCAGATTTATTTATGGCAATACACCTTTAATGCGTCCTACTCTATACCTCAAAAAGAATGAACGTTCCGTCCGTTTATGCTATGGTATGTTACACAAGTGTCAACAATATATCGATGCTTCACTGATGAAGATTTGCGCTAACTCAACTGTTTGGTTCAACTGTTAATGCAATCCTGTATTCCAAAATGGATTCGTGCAGGGCTCCATGGCCCAGTAATTTCTAGTAACTCAAAAGAAAATGTACCAGCGGTACCACGCTTCCTACTGCGCACAGACCGCAGCGTTTGGGTACGATACATCAATAGTATGTTTCAGAGCCCGAAAATGAGACTCAGCACCTTAAACTGCTTGCGGGCAATGCGGCGCCAGTGCTTGATTGTGCTGGGACTGGAAGTGGCTAACAGTCATGTCACCAGCCTCAATGCTCTTGTTCAAGATGTGGAAAACATGCATGAACAGGGGATGGTGCCACACAATGACCTGTTGTCGGCACAGGTTGCCCTGGCTGATGCCCGGCAGGAGGCAATCAGGGTGCAGAATGGACTGGATATCGCTAAATCGACCTATAACCGTCTTCTGAACCGGTCTCTGAATCAGGTTGTCAAATTGGATGCTGCGAGCCTGCGTACCAGAAGCCAAAGCAATCACGCCAGAGCAGTTTATTCTGCGGTACTCGCTAACTTACGTCCGAAGCGCTCGGTAAGCGAGTTGTAAAAGGAAACAATGATGACAAGAACAATGAAAATCACGATAACGGTGATGTCGATTAGCATTTTGGCGACTGTGGCGCTGGCCGTTTGGTGGCTGGGGTTCCGCCAGGAGCCTCTGCCTGAAGGGCTTATCCAAGCCAACGGGCGCATCGAAGGGGATCACTATACGGTCGCCAGCAAGGCGGCGGGGAGAATCGTGGAACTCAAGGTGCGCGAAGGAGATGCCGTGGAGGATGGGCAGGTTCTGGCGCGGATGGATGATGCTCAAGTGCGTGCGAGGGTCGAACAGGCGCGGGCGGCAGTCGAGGCCCATGGCGCACAACTTGAAGCCGCCAACACGGCCCTTGTCAACCTGAAAAAACAGGTGCCACTGCAGGTGGATACAGCAAGGGCAGGTGTAACTCATGCGGAAGCGGTATTGGCGGCAGCTAAGGCAACCGAAGAGCAGACCGCCAATGATGCTCAGCGATTTTCTACGTTGCTAAAAAAGCAGACAGTCGAGGAACACCGCGCCGAACAGGCTAATCTAGCCTGGAAAGTTGCGCAGGCCGAGTACACTTCTGCCATGGCAGCACGGGCCCAGGCTAAAAATCAGCTGGCGGAAGTGAAATTGGGCTGGTTGACGGTCGAGGCCAGGGAGCAGGCGTTGACAGCTCTTGAAGCGCAACTCAAACAAGCACAGGCGGCGTTGTTAGAGGCGCAAAGTGTTTTGGATGACCTCACGATTCGAGCACCGGCGAATGGTATCGTTACAACCCGTATTGTGGATGAAGGCGAGGTGGTGGCAGCCGGTAGCCCACAGTTTGATATCGTCGATCTTGATCGACTCTATCTCAAGGTCTATATCCCGGAGAAGGAGATTGGCAAGGTGCGGTTGGGTTTACCGGCGCGCATCTATACGGATGCATTTCCGGATAAACCCTTTACCGCCGTAGTACGCTATATTGCTTCCCGAGCTGAATTCACTCCCAAGGAGGTGCAAACACCCGATGAACGGGTGAAGCTGGTCTATGCGGTCAAGCTCTATCTGGAGGAGAACCCGGATCATCGCCTGACCCCGGGACTGCCGGCAGATGCCGTGATACGTTGGCAGGAGGATGCCCCATGGGCGAAGCCGCGATGGTAGGTACCGCTGTGCCTGCTCCGATCGTACAGGTCCACGATATCAGCAAGCGCTACCGCAAGCATGTAGCGGTGCAAGGGGTGGACCTTGTCATCCTGCCAGGTGAGTTCTATGGTGTGATCGGCCCGGACGGCGCCGGCAAGAGTTCCCTGATGAAGGCCATTGCCGGTGTGCTGACCTATGACGGTGGTGCGGTTGACGTGTTCGGCGTGCGGGTGGATTCCGAGGCGACAGCGGAGAAGGTCAAGGGGCGGATCGGGTTTATGCCCCAGGGGCTGGGACTCAACCTGTATGCGGAACTCTCAGTGGAGGAGAACCTCGACTTCTTCGCCCAACTACGCGAGGTGCCACCAGACCTGCTCATCGAGCGCAAGCGCAAGCTCTTGGCCATGACGCGACTGGACAGGTTTCTCGATCGTCCGATGAAACATCTCTCCGGCGGCATGAAACAAAAACTGGGGCTGGTTTGCACTCTGATCCACGAGCCCGAGCTGCTCATTCTTGACGAACCCACCACGGGTGTCGATCCGGTCTCGCGGCGGGACTTCTGGGCCATTCTCGCCGAATTGTTACGAGAGCTGGGTATCACCGCCCTGGTGTCCACCGCGTACATGGATGAAGCGGCCCGTTTCCACCGGTTATCGCTGATGTATGGTGGGAGCGTGCTGGCGGAGGGGGAGCCGGATCAGATTCGGCAGATTGTGCCCGGCAGCCTGGTGCAGTGCTCGGTCGAACCTCAGATCGAGGCGTTGCAACGATTAAAAGCGACATATCCGCAGGTAGAGGCAGTCGGCCCGCTGCTGCGGGTGTTCGTAGATGGGGCCTCTTCCGAGGTGGCGCTGGAGCAGGTGGAGGCGTCACTTGACGGACTGGCGATCAAGACAATTCATGCGACGGATCCCGAGCTGGAGGATGCCTTCGTGGCCCTGTTGCGCCAGCGCAAGCTGGCCAAAGAGTCAGGAACAGAGGCGACTACGACTTCGTTTGTCGATCCCCCACCCAGTGCTGATATCGCCATCGAGGCACATGGCCTGACACGGGATTTTGATCATTTCCGCGCCGTGGATCAGGTCAGCTTCCGGGTCATGCAGGGCGAGATCTTCGGCCTGCTTGGTGCCAATGGTGCCGGCAAGACCACGGTGATCAAAATGCTTACCGGCATTCTTCCACCCACTGCTGGAGAAGGGACTGTCGCGGGTGCGGACATGCGACGTGCTAGTCTGGCCATCAAGGAGCGCATCGGCTATGTTTCTCAGTCCTTCTCTCTCTATCAGGATATGACGGTGCTGGAGAATATCCGTCTCTATGCGCGCATCTATGCCGTGCCACGCAGTCAGCTCATACAGCGTACCGACTGGGTGATCGAGATGGCCGGATTGCACGGTGTCGAAGACCGGCTGGCCGGCAAGCTGTCCATGGGTATCCGCCAGCGTCTGGCTTTAGGTTGTGCGCTGGTGCACCGGCCACGGGTATTGTTCCTGGACGAACCCACCTCGGGTGTGGATCCGATAGGGCGCCGCCGCTTCTGGGATATCCTGGTGCAGATGGCCCGGGTGGAACAGGTAGCGATCCTGGTGACAACCCATTACATGAGCGAGGCAGAGCACTGTGACCATCTTGCCCTGATGCATGCCGGTGGCATCATCGCTGATGCCACACCGGCCGAGATGAAACAGTCCCTACAGCAGGAGGCGGGGCAACTGCTAGAGGTCGCGACCGATCGGCCGCTGGTGGCCCTGGAACTGCTGGAACAGGCCGGATTCGAGGGCGTGGCCCTGTTCGGAAAACGGATTCATCTTCTGGCGAAAGGTCCACAACAGGCACAACATCAGATTGAGACCCTGCTGCAACAACAGGGCGTCAGCCTGCTTGGTATCAGCCCCCATGTCCCCAGCCTGGAGGACGTCTTCGTCTATCGCATCATGGCAAGGGAAAAGGAGACGCGCGCCCAATGAATCTGAATCGTATCAAGGCAATCACCCACAAGGAGTGGCGCGAGATTCTGCGTGATCGCCTGTTCCTGTCGTTGGCCTTCATCCTCCCTGTCTCCATGATGCTGATTTTCGGTTACGGCATCAAAATGGATGTGGAGAACATCCCCTTTGCCGTCCTCGATCAGGATCGCACGGCCATGAGCCGGGACTATCTGCATCTGTTCATGGACTCCCGTTATTTCGATTACAAGGGCCATGTGCTGAACGAAAGGGAACTGGAGCCTCTGCTGGCTGACAGCAGGATTCGCTTTGCCATTATCATCCCACCCGGATTTCAGGAAGGCCTAAAGGCGGGCCGGCCGGTGGCGGTGCAATCCCTGATTGATGGCACCTTTCCTTTTCGTACTTCCACCAGCAAGGGTTATGTGATCGCCATCAATGCTGCCTTCAATGGCAAACTGTTGGCCGGCTTCATCAGTCAGAAGATGGGCATACCGTCCGAACAGGCGGCGGCACTGGTACAACCGATCCAACTGCAGCTTCGTTATCTGTACAACCAGGAGCTCAAGAGCACCTGGTCCATTGCGCCGGCTATGATGATGTTCATTCTGATGATGACTCCACCTTTTCTGACTGCGCTGGGTGTGGTGCGTGAGAAAGAGAATGGGTCTATCTACAACATCTACTCCTCCACGGTGACGCGGGCAGAGTTTCTGGCGGGCAAGTTGCTGCCCTATGTAGGCATTTCGAGCATCAATGTGATCATCCTCTGGTTGATGGCCGTGCTGGTGTTCAATGCGCCATTCAAAGGCGACCCGATATTCTTTTTCATGGCCTCGGTTGTTTATGTCGGCTGCACTACCGGCATCGGTCTGCTGGTCTCCCTGTTTGCTCGCACCCAGATCGCGGCGATGATGATCACAGTGGTGGTCACTATCGTTCCGGCGATGCTCTATTCGGGCTTGCTAGTGCCCATCGCCTCGATGGATGCCGCCTCACAATTCGAGGCTCATTTATTTCCGGCCATGTACTACACGGATATTGCGCTGGGCAGTTTTCTGAAAGGCATCGGCATGGGGCAACTCTGGGGGAGAGTAGCTGCGCTGTTGATTTACACGCTGGTGCTTTGGATTGCCTCCTATCTTCTGTTTCACAAGAGGGTCAAAGCATGAAACCCGTTAGACAGTTTGCTGGCGGGGGTCTTGTCCTGTGGTGGTCGAGAATGGTCGCCATGACGGGTAAGGAACTACTGCAGCTAGGGCGCGATACTCTGCTAGTGGTAGCAGTACTCTACCTGTTCACCCTCGACGTCATGATGTCAGGAGGGGTCAAGATGGATCTCAACCAGGGAGTTGTCATGGTCCACGATGCAGATCATAGTATGGCGTCCCGTGAGCTGATCTATCGCTTTCAACCGCCTTATTTTAAACTGGGTGGCGAGATTCCCGACCAGAAAGAAGGGCTACGGCTGCTGGATCAGGGCAAGGCCTTAGTGGTGCTGGATATCCCGCCCAAATTTCAGCACGACCTGATCCAGGGCAAACCGACGGCAGTTCAGATCCAGATCGATACAAGCAACACCATACTCGGCACGCTTGCGGCCAGTTACAGCGCACAAATTATAGAACAATACAGTTTCGATGCCGCGTTGCAGCGCATTGGGCTGACGGATGCGAATCTTGCCGGCATGCCCATGCTTGTCGACCGCCACCGGGTCTGGTACAACCCGAACCAGGAAGATGCCTGGTTCATGCCTATCTCGGAGTTGCTGACGGTTATTACTGTGCTGGCGATGATGTTGCCGGCCGCCGCTGCCGTGCGTGAGAAGGAACGGGGCACCATCGAACAACTGATTGTCTCGCCGCTGACTCCCATCCAGATAATGTTGCCGAAGGTGATCGCCATGACGTTGGTCATCCTCCTGGGTACGGTATTAAGTGTTTTCCTGGTGCTCTATGGGGTATTTAGCATCCCGATCAAGGGCAGTCTTCCCCTGTTCTTTACGGTCACCGCACTGTATACCTTTGCCGTGTCTGGGTTGGGCCTCTTCATTTCGACTATGAGCCGTAATCTGGCCCAAACGATCATGCTGGCCATTATGATCATGATGCCGATCATTCTTCTTTCAGGTGCCTGGACACCGCCGGAGGCCATGCCACCAGGCATCCGCCAGGCCATGTATCTCTCCCCGCTCTATTATTATATCGAGATGTCCTACGGCATTTTGCTGAAAGGAGCAGGGCTGGATATTCTCTGGGATTCTCTGCTTGGTCTCACCTTGCTCGGCAGCCTGATGTTTGGTTTTGGTGTCTGGCGCTTCAGGCGGCAATTTGGATAACGCTCTGAGACTGGAAACAAATAACCGCTCCGCCGAGTCAGCAACCTGGCGCTTCGAGTTTGATAACGACGTTTTCTTCCATGAAATATGCTTGGGCCACAACATACCACGTGGCTTTGTCTATGTGCCCGATCCCATCGGTCTGAGCATGCACTACAAGGCGGCCCTCAAGCCGGTCAATCCCCTGGCGTCATGGCCATTAATGAAGGACGTGCATGTGTTCAGCGAATGCTGCCTGCTTTAGGAAACCTCTGATTTATTCTGGGCGAAGTAGATTGCAAGCGAGACTCTGCATACCTGTTCCTTACATCTTG
>QNFS01000134.1 GCA_003646415.1 Gammaproteobacteria bacterium | reverse complement strand
TCATAAATTCAGGTGGGGAATTTTGAGAATTTTCAAGTTGGTCCCCCGATGGTCCCTATTTGGTCCCCGGGGTAAATATATTAGTACGGGCTTACTTGGGAGAGGGTGTGGTTGTGGCCCGCCCGAGAGGATTCGAACCTCTGACCTCTGCCTCCGGAGGGCAGCGCTCTATCCAGCTGAGCTACGGGCGGAACGGGCGCATAATACCTGTGTTGCCTGGTAGAGTCTACGCTCGCTCGGTGAGCGGTAGGGGTGTTTGACGCGACGGTGCATTGATCTTGGAGTTTTTTAAAAGGCCGCTATTGATTCGGCCTGGCTGGCCTCTGACACACATGGTTGCTGAATGGTTTTGAGTAATTGTACATGCCAGCCTGGAGCAGCTACCAATTTCGTGAGCCGTGCATTCCTCTCACTCTCCCAGTTGCGGTAGTCAGGTGGCAGTGCTGAGGATAGCAGCGTCTCCAGTGCCTTGACGGGCGGTAGCAGTGTACGGTAGCGCCGGTCCAGGTCGGCTGTGCCGGCTTGTATCTCTGTAATAAAATATTTGTGGATGACCCCGGGCAGGATGTCGGCTGCCGCCGGCCTGATGCCGGGTGTGCACAGGGGGCCTTGCTTCATGCGCTTTGCGATTATGGCATCGGCACCGGCCAGCCAGGCATCCTGACTGGCCAGGGCCTGTAGCAGGGCGCCGCCATCGCCGGCCGCGACTTCGCTGAGCAGGATCTCGAACGCGCGGTTATCCGCCCGGTAATCCCCGGCCAGCCAGCGCCGGACATCGCCATTGACAGCCTGTAGTGCGGAGATTACCTGGCTGCTGCTGGTGGCAGAATCACTTTCCCCGGGCGTATATGCAGGCGTATGCCACAATGCCCGGTACTCGGCGCCACCCAGGGTGGCGTTGAAAATCAGTGCCGGCAGTTGTCGGTGCTGCAGTTGCCAGGCCCGTGCCAGTGCATCGGCCAGAGGTGTTGCGCCCCGCTCGCGCTGGTAGGTGATGCACCGGGGTGCCAGGTGCAGGTATTCCAGCACCAGTAGCAGGCGCTGCGCATCCCGGGCCGTGCGGCCCAGGCTGCTGTTGCGTTTGCCTATGGTGCTCTGCACCGCGCAGCCGCTCAGGGCGAGAAGATCCAGCGTATCCAGATTGCTGTCGGGAATATCAAGGTGCAGTTGGTCGGTTCCGGGTGGTCCGGGCAGTGCCGACTGTTGGATGACGGGGATATTCACCGACAGGGTGTGTCCCAATCGGACCAGGTAGCGCTTGTACTGTGCCTCTCGCCCCTGAGGTTCACAGCCAGCCAGCAGGCACAATGCGACACAATGCGCCAGTGATCGCCACAGGCCTTTTACCCTCGATTTGTTTAGCCGATCACTCACAGCCTGCATCCGCTGAGGCAGTGGTCCAGTTATAGCGCAACTGGCCAATGGGTGCGGCATCATTTACAGCCTATTACAGACATACAATCTATCGGACTTTTTGTTTACACTGCCATTACTACACTATGGGAGAGAGCGCTATGCGCAAATGGATAATAATGTTTGGCCTGTTCTGGATGCAGGGCGCGCTTGCGGAGGATCTGACAGCGGTGGACATCATCCGCAAGGCCATGGATCACTATCGTGGCCAGACCTCTTATTCACAAATGACCATGATCATCCACCGCTCCGACTGGCAGCGAGAGATTACCATGCGGGTCTGGACCGAGGGTGACAAGCAAACTCTGGTGCGGGTCACCGATCCGCCCAGAGACGAGGGCAATGACACTCTGTCGGTAGACGGCAGTATGTGGACCTACACCCCCAAGACCAACCGGGTGACCGAGATCACGTCCTCCATGGTGAGCGAGAGCTGGATGGGCAGTGATTTTTCCAACAGGGATGTCAGCAAGGGCACGGCTATTATCGAGCAGTATGATCACACCTTGCTGGAGTTACGCGAGCGCGATGGTCACCAGATCTATGTGATTCAGTCCATACCGCACGGGGACGTGGCGGTGGAGTGGGGCAGGGAGGTGCTGCATATTCGAGACGATTGGATCGTGCTGGAACAGCAGTTCCGGGATCAGGACGATGTGCTGGTGAAAACGCTGCGGGCGCTGGAAATAGGCATGATGTCGGGCCGTAGTGTCGCCACCGTTATCCGCATGGCGAACGAGGCCGCCCCGGATGAATGGACAGAATTGCGTACCACTGTGGTGGAGTTTGACGTGGAACTCCCCCCTAATCTGTTCACCCTTTCAAACCTGAGAAATTCATCTGAGTGAGGTATAACTGGTGCGCGATGGGGGCGGGGTCATAGGTGTACAGTTTCATGGTCATTGTTTTCCTTACTGCCTTGAAGAACCGATACCCGGCTGCCAATATCAGGCTTTAATTCCACCCCGCACCAGTGAGCGCCTGATTCCCGGGTAGAATTCTTGTCACTTCTCAGTTTTACCGCACCTGATAAGTGGCTATAATGCGCGCCTGATCAATAGAGGAACAAGCCGTAATGACTCGTATAGCATTCAGTTTAATTGCCGCCGTGCTGGCATTCAGCGCTTCCGCCGTGGATTTGAGCGACAAGCAGCGCGCCGCCATCGAGGAGCGCATCCAACCGGCGGGCGAAGTCTGCCTGGAAGGGGACAGCAGTTGTGGCGGTGGCGCTGTGGCGGCGGCCGGCAGTGGGTCGCGCTCTGGCGAAGATGTTTACAATGCGGCCTGTATGGCCTGCCACAGCACCGGTGCCGCTGGTGCACCCAAACTGGGTGACGTCGCAGGCTGGGCTGATCGCATCGCCAAGGGTAATGACGCCCTGTACAGCAGCGGCATCAATGGCATCGAAGGTACCGGTATGATGGCCAAGGGCGGTTGTATGAACTGCTCCGACGAAGAGGTCACGGCGGCGGTGGACTACATGGTAGCCGGCAGCCAGTAAACCAAAAAAGGCCAGAGGGCACGCCCCACTTTATCAGGTACTTGTGCTTGTGCAATGTCAAGTGTGTGCCTTAAGTACCGCTGCCGGCGCGCGTTAACCATCTCCGGCGCGGCCAGCCCCCGCAGCGCGATCCGTTGCCAGCTTCGTTTGTCGATTCCGATCATGGTTAACCCCTTCCGGGTTCAATGTAGAGCACGTCCGCCGGGACTCACGCTACATATCCTCGAGCATCGCATAGACCGCGCTGCGCATGTCGTCACGCAGCGGTAAATAGGTTGCCAGGAACTGCGTCATCAAGACCCCGACGAGCTGGTTTTGCGGATCAACCCAAAAATAGGTTCCGGCCGCTCCTTCCCAGCCAAATTCTCCAACAGCGGTGAGGCTCATCGCCTGCCCAAGATCCTGCATGACCCGACCAATCAGGCAGAAGCCATAGCCGGGAAATTTGATCGATCCGATCGTTAAGGGCAGTTGAGACTCGGGTATGCGATTAGCCAGCATCATCTTATACATGGCGGGCGCGATTAAAGGCGCGCCATCCGGCGCCCGGCCAGTCAACAACATGGTTGCGAATTTGCTGTAGTCCGCACAGGTGGAAAACAGGCCGAGGCCCCCACGCAGGGCGTTGTGGCCGGGCCTGGACGGATAAAACGCCTCCCCATCCAGCAGTGTCAGGTCATGCGGCGGCAGTATCGGGTAGGAGAAATTAATCGTCTTGAAACCAAATAACGGCAACAGGCGGGCCTGTTTGTCCCCGGGGACGTAAAAATCGGTGTCTGCCATGCCCAGCGGTGTGAAAATATTTTCCTCTAGCAATTGGTCCAGGGGTTGGCCGCTGGCGACCTCCAGAACCCGCGCCAGCACGTCAGTCGATAAAGAGTAGCGCCACTGTGACCCCGGTTGGGATGCCAGTGGAAAGCTGGCAATGAGGTCAACAAATTCAGCAAGGTTTTTGTCCGTGTGATTGAGCAGGTCAATTTCTGCGTATTTCCGGGCCACGAGGCAGTCGGGCAGGAAGTCATAACTCACCCCTGATCGATGTGTGAGCAAATCCTCAATAGTCACCGGGCGCGTCGGCGCCTCGGTGCCGCCGTCGCACAATACTTGAGTACTGGCGAAAGCCGGGATGTAGTGCATCACAAAATCAGACAAGCGCAACTGACCGCGTTGCATGAGGATAAGCGCCATAACGGACACAACCGGCTTGGTCATGGAATAGATCCGATAGATCGCATCGTCGGCTAGCGGTACCTTCGCGGCCTCATCGGATGTGCCGGATGTCCCGTTGGCGATAATGTTACCCGCTTTCTCGACCCGCCAGGCGACTCCGGCATAGAGCCCCTTATTTGTATAGCCGTTGGCAATAGTTTGCAGACGTGTGTTCAAATTTCCCATTACCTGTATCCTTCACGTTTATAACGAACCGGTTGTGGCTCTCACGATTAACTGTGGCAACAGTTTAAACTGTTGCCACAGAGTTTTATCCAAATAAATTCTTTAACCCTGCCAGGGTTTCTTGCCCGCGCTCTTCATTGGCCTCCCGGCTCTCCGCACCACCACCCTGCCAGTGCAGGTCGTCCTGGGGTAATTCGTCGATAAAGCGACTGGGCTCACAGTTGATGGTTTCGCCGAACTGGCTCCGCTTTTGCGCCAGGGTCATGTTGAGGGTCTGTCGGGCGCGGGTGATCCCGACGTAGGCCAGGCGCCGCTCTTCCTCGATATTGTTTTCCTCCATACTGACCCGGTGGGGCAGCAGCTTCTCTTCCATACCGATGATATATACATGGGGAAATTCCAGGCCCTTGGATGCGTGCAGGGTCATCAGCTGCACGCTTTCGGGCCCCTTCTCCTCCTCGTCCTGCTGTTCCAGCAGGTCGCGCAGCACCAGGCGGGAAATGGCTTCATCCAGTGCTACCTTTTCATCCGTCATCACCCGGTGGAGGCCGTCGACCAGGAAATGCACGTTGCCCATGCGCCGCTGGGCCACGTCTTCGCTGGAACTGAGCTGGTTCAGCCACTCTTCGTAATCCATGTCACGGATCATCTGTCGCACACCGGAAACGCCACTGTTTCGCGCACATTTTTGGCGAACTGTGTCCATCCAGTCGCAAAATTCACGCAGGCGTTTGAGCCCCGCTTCCGGGAGTTGGTCACTACCAATATGGCTACAGGCCTGGTTCAGGCTACTGTGTTGGGCATTGGCGAAGTTACCCAGTGCCTCCAGGGTGGAGGCGCCGAGTTTACGCCGCGGCACGTTGGCGATACGCAGAAACGCGTTGTCGTCGTGTTCGTTCATCACCAGGCGCAAATAAGCCATGATGTCCTTCACCTCGTTGCGGGCGAAGAACGAGGTACCACCGCTGAGGTGGTAGGGTACTTGCTGTTGTTGCAGGGCCAGCTCGATCAGGCGCGACTGATGGTTGCCCCGGTACAGAATGGCGTAGTCGCCGTAGCGGGTGCGCTTGCGCAGTTTGTGGTCCATGATTTCAGCCACCACCTGGTCCGCCTCGTGTTGTTCGTCGGTGCAGCGGATAATGCGCAGGGGGTCGCCGTAGCCCAGCTCGCTCCACAATTTTTTGTCGAACACGTGGGCATTGTTGGCGATCAGGGTGTTGGCGGCTTTGAGTATGCGCGAGGTGGAGCGGTAGTTCTGTTCCAGTTTTACGATTTTCAGTCCGGGGAAATCTTCCTGCAGCAGCACCAGGTTTTCCGGCCGGGCGCCGCGCCAGGCGTAGATGGACTGATCGTCATCGCCCACCACGGTGAGCCCGCCGCGCAGGCCGATTAACTGCTTCACCAGGAGGTACTGGCTGGAATTGGTGTCCTGGTATTCATCCACCAACAGGTAGTGGATGTGGTTCTGCCACTTTTCCAGGATGTCCCGGTGGTGCTCGAACAGGATGGTGGGGAGCAGGATCAGGTCGTCGAAGTCCAGCGCATTGTAGGCCTTCAGGGCCCGCTTGTAGCGCAGGTAGGCCTGGGCGCAGAGCATGTCCGCCGGACTGGTCGCGGTTGCAACGGCTTGCTCCGGCAGTACCCGGTCATTTTTCCAGCTGGAGATACGCTGGGCGATAGTGCGCGCCTGATCCCCCTCGGCACCGTGCTCCTGGATCAACAGGTCGCGGATCAGGGTCTGGCTGTCCTCGGCGTCGAAAATGGAAAAGCCGGCTTTAAGCTCCAGGATCTTGCGCTCGGTGCGGATGATCTTCAGCCCCAACTGGTGAAAGGTACTGACGGTGAGACCTTCCGCCGAATTCCCCTTGAGCAGCTTGCCCACCCGCTCTTTCATTTCCCGGGCGGCCTTGTTGGTGAAGGTCACCGCCGCGACGCGGCTGGCTTTGATACCGCAGGTTTCCACCAGGTAGGCGATCTTTTGGGTAATCACGCTGGTCTTGCCGCTGCCGGCGCCGGCCAGTACCAGCAAGGGGCCGTCGATATAGCGCACGGCTTCACGTTGCAGGGGGTTGAGTTGGGTCACGCTGTCAGCTGCTTTGAGACTTGAAGGGCAGTGATTTTGCGCTTTTTTTGCCGCTAAAGTAAGGGGAAACCGGCCGGAATTTAACGTTTATGGCTTTCACTGATAATTAATGTATCGAGGTGGCTCTTTAATTCGACTCTTGTTAACGGGCTCCATGCCCATCACTTGCTTTGGGGTCATCATGGAAGGCTTGTCTTCATGGAAAAAAAGTTTAAAGCCGACCACTTTCGTCAACGACGCGATATTAAAAATGGTATCGCGTGTCATCATTTCACGCTGCGGTACCAGTGCGCGGTAACCATAGGTACCTACAAAATCGATGTTGTTCCGCTCAATCAAAAGCACTCCACCGGGTATGCCTCCCGAGGCAATGGTCTCGTTGATGGTCCGCTCCATCTTGTCGAGCACATCAGTGTGAAACGTTGCGACAACGTGTTGTCGCGCAAGTGCGTCCTGGCCGGGTTTGATGAATCCTACTGCTGCCTTTTCAGCGGGAAGTTTGTTAGAGTGATACACTTAGTAATACACATTGTAAGGTGTATAGATGCGAACCAATATCGTACTTGATGACAAGTTAGTGGAAGAGGCTCAGGCGCTCAGCCAGATTAAAACCAAGCGGGAGCTGATAGACACAGCCCTGCGCG
>QNFS01000133.1 GCA_003646415.1 Gammaproteobacteria bacterium | reverse complement strand
CAGGTCGTACTGCTGACCTACCACAAAATCGTCCTGGCCATGCGCCGGGGCGGTGTGCACCGCGCCGGTACCGGCCTCCGTGGTGACATGATCCCCGAGGATCACCGGCACCTGCCGCTCCAGAAAGCAGTGTCGCAGCAACTGGTTTTCCAGCACCGCGCCCTTGCAGCGGCCCAGTACTTTGATGGAGTCCAGGCCATAGCGCGCGGCACAGGATTCAGCCAACTCCTCTGCCACCAACAGTGCCCTGCCCTCCCCTTCGATCAGGACGTAATCCAGCTGTGGGTGCAAACTCACCGCCATATTAGCCGGCAGCGTCCACGGGGTAGTAGTCCAGATAGGTACGGCGATTTCACCGCTGTAGTTGGAGCCACAGGCGGTATTGAAAGCGACCGGATCCAGGGCGGTAAAAGCCACATCAATCGCGGGCGAATGTTTATCCTGATACTCCACCTCCGCCTCAGCCAGGGCGGAACCGCAGTCCATGCACCAGTGCACCGGCTTGAAACCCTTGTGCAGATGGCCATTGTCGATAATGCGCGACAGGGCGCGCACAATATTCGCTTCAAATTTAAAATCCATGGTCAGGTAGGGGTCGAACCAGTCCCCGATCACACCCATGCGGATAAACTCCGTGCGCTGGCCGTCCACTTGTCGGGCGGCATATTCCCGGCATTTCTGGCGGAATTGCGCAGGTGTCACCTTCACGCCGGGCTTACCCACTTTCTTCTCGACATTCAGTTCAATGGGTAGGCCGTGGCAATCCCAGCCGGGTACGTACGGGGCATCAAAGCCCGCCAGTTGGCGCGACTTGACGATAATATCCTTGAGGATTTTATTGACCGCGTGGCCCAGGTGCAGTTCACCATTGGCGTAGGGCGGGCCGTCGTGCAGAATGAATTTGGGGCGACCGGCACTCTCCTGGCGAATCATGTCGTACAGGCCCATTTCCTGCCATTGCTTCAGCCGCCGGGGCTCGCGCTGGGCCAGGCTGGCCTTCATGGGAAATGCCGTCCTGGGCAAATTCAATGTGTCTTTGTAGTCACTCATAGTTCAATCAATCAAAAATATCAGCCCCGGTTAAACCAGGCCCGCGTATTCTCTATGTCCCTCGCAATGTTTTCTTTCAATTCATCCACTGATCCAAACTTCTGCTCATCCCGCAGCTTGTGACAAAAAGTCACTTCAATATGCTGCCCGTAAAGCTCTATTTCACGATCCAGCAGGTGCACCTCCAGGTTGGCCTTGATGCTGCCCTTAATCGTCGGGCGCACGCCCACGTTAGCCACACCAATAGCGGCGTCCAGATCAGCCCCGCGCACTCGTACGGTATACACTCCAGACAGCGGCGCCCGCAGGCGACGCAGCTGCAAGTTGGCGGTGGGCGAGCCAATAGTCCGCCCTAACTGGCGACCATAGATCACCTTGCCGGAAATACTGTAGGGGCGCCCCAATAGGCGCTCCGTCTCAGGAAAATCCGCATTTTCCAGTGCCTCCCGAATACGGGTGCTACTTACACGCTCACCGTCCACCGACTGCGTGGACGTGGGGACCGCCTCGTAATCGTAGCGCATACCCTGCTGCTGGAGAAATTTCAGGTCGCCCTGGCGGTCGTTACCAAAGCGAAAGTCATCTCCCAGCACTACATAGCGCACGCCCAGGGCCGCAACAAAAATATCATCGACAAATTGCTGTGCCGCCATACCGCGCAACTGTTCGTTAAAGCCGATGCGCAACAGTCGGTCCACACCCAGTTTTTCCA
The DNA here is from genome assembly GCA_003646415.1 of Gammaproteobacteria bacterium. Taxonomy (GTDB): domain Bacteria; phylum Pseudomonadota; class Gammaproteobacteria; order Pseudomonadales; family Halieaceae; genus JBALVO01. Next base: position 5,336 of record QNFS01000133.1, on the reverse strand, counting down.
GCGCCCGGAATTTCTCCCAGAAACTCATGATCCGCGCCGGCGCCTTAACGGGAGAGAAGTACTCCCGGGGCAGGGGTTCGAACACCATAATCACCGAAGGCAGACCCAGCTGTGCCGACTTCTTCAGCAAGTGCCTGATCACGGCCTGGTGACCGAGATGCACGCCGTCAAACGCCCCGATCGTCGCCACACAACCACAGTGTCTTGGCCGCAAATTGTGCAGGCCGCGAATCAGTTCCATAAGATGAGGGATTACCCAGTCAAATCAAACGAGCAAGTATAGCGAAATAGAGGCGCCTAGCCTATGGCTGAAGGCGCCCTGAGATGCTTTAGCCGGGTACCCATAAGCAGGTGAGTGAGTAGATAAGCGGCTATACCCCCACCGCAAACCAGGGCAATCTCCAGCGCCCGGCGCTGCCAATGCCATTCCAGCCAGAGTGAATTCTCCGGGGCCAGCAGCAGGACCGCCACTGCCATGGCGCCAGTGGCGCCCAGCAAGCGTACAATATAGAGTGGCCAGCCAGGCTGGAAATGGTAGACACTGGCTCGCAGCAGCCCACGCAGCAGCAAGCCGGCGTTGAGCCAGGCGGCGATACTGGTAGCCAGTGCCAGACCCATATGCCCGATATTCCAGTAGTACATCAGCGGCAGCACGAACAGCAGATTCATCACCATATTGGCCACCATGGCCACAATACCGATCTTTACCGGAGTAGCCGTATCCTTGCGCGCGTAAAATCCGGGAGCCAACACCTTCACCAGCATGAAGGCAATCAGGCCCAGGCTGTAGGCCCGCATGCTCAGCGCCGCCATGTCCACATCCGAAGGGGTCAGAGCGCCGTATTGAAACAGGGTAATCAGGATAGGCTTGGCCAGAAAAATAAGAGCCACGGCCGCGGGCACCCCGATCAACAGCACTGAGCGCATGGCCCAGTCCAGGGTCAGACTAAACTGGCTTTCCCGGGCCGCGGCGCGGTGTGCCGACAGGTTGGGCAAAATCACTGTGGCTGTGGCGATACCGAATACACCCAGGGGCAACTCGGCCAGGCGATCTGAATAATATAGCCAGGACACGCTCCCGGTGGGCAGGAAAGAGGCCAGTACCGTATCCAGCAGCAGGTTGATCTGGCTGACGGAAACCCCGAACAGGGCGGGCACCATCAACTTCAGAATACGTCGTACCCCCTCATCTTTGGTATCCCAGACAGGCCGGGGCACCAACTCCAGGCGGTACAGGGAGGGCAACTGGAACAGTAACTGGATAATACCTGCCAGGAACACGCCCCAGGCCAGGGCGAATACCGGCTCATCAAACCAGGGCGACGCCACGGTGGCAGCAAAAATCAGCGACAGGTTGAGAAAAACCGGGGTAAACGCCGGCACCGCGAAGCGGCCATAACTGTTCAGAATCGCACCACAAAACCCCGTCATCGAGATCAGCAGCAGATAGGGAAAAGTGATTCGAATCAACTCGGACGTCAGCTGGTACTTTTCTGGCTGGCTGACAAAGCCCGGCGCGAAGATGGCGGTCACCACCGGTGCGGCGAGAATGGTAACCGAGGTGATCAACAGCAGGGTACCGGCCAACACGCCGGCCACCCGATCTACCAGGGCTTTTACCGCCGCGACGCTGTCCTCCTGCTTGTAATCCGCCAGTACCGGCACAAAGGCCTGGGAGAAAGCACCCTCGGCAAACAGGCGGCGCAGAAAATTGGGTATCTTGAAGGCGACGAAAAAGGCATCCGCATTGGCGCTGGCACCGACAAAGGCGGCAATTACGATATCCCGCAACAGGCCGAGCACCCGCGACGTCATGGTCATGCTGCCCACCAGCGCGCTGGAGCGCAGTAGACCTGAGCCCGTTTGCTCGCTCGTGGGAGGGGGACTGGATTCAGTCATAAAGGCTCAGGATGCCTCAGCACCAACGCTCCCGCAGGGATTCACCGTGGATGTGCAACCATTGCAGGGCGATCAGGGTGTGTCCATTGGGTATGCGATCATCCGCCAGCAACCGCAGGGCATCCTCGCGCGAAACCGAGTGCACCAGGATATCTTCACCCTCCTCCTGCAAGCCGTGAATACCCCCGATGGACGCACTACCCACCCGGCCGCAGAACAGGCGGACCTGCTCGGAACAGGCGCCGGCACTGGGTATAACTGTGGCGATGGGCAGCAACTCCGACAATTCACAGCCCGCCTCTTCCATGGCCTCCCGGCGCACCACCTCCGTGTCACTCTCCCCCGGCTCCACCACACCGGCAATCAGTTCCAGCATCCAGGGGCTGTTATCACCGCGCAGGGCGCCGGGGCGAAACTGTTCAATCATCACCAGGCTGTCGGTCTGGGGGTCGTAGGGCAACACCCCCACCGCATCACCGCGCTCGAACACTTCCCGCACCTGCGGCTCGCTCCAGCCGCCGGCAAACCGCCTGTACTGCAGGGTCAACTTGCGGACAGAGAAATGTCCGGACCAGACAGTTTTCTCCTCCAGCACGCGCACGTCCTGCGCCCCGAATTTCAACTCCGGTGGCATCAGAAACGTCCCGCGGTGTACCAGTTGACGTCTCGGGCGTGCGCGTCCACCTGCTTAACCACATCCAGGATCAGGGCAAACAAGGCCATTCGCACCAGCACCCCATTATCGGTCTGCCGAAAGATGGCAAGGTTGGGGTTGTCGTTGAGGTCGTCGTCCAGTTCCCGAGCGTGGTCCCGGGAATCCCGTGGCAGCGGGTGCATAATTACGGTGTTGGGCTCACAGTTGTGGGTGTAAATACTCTGGTTGAGCCGAAAGCGACCGCGATACAGGTCCGCTTCTTCCTGGGAGCTGAAACGCTCTTCCTGGATGCGCGTGGAGTAAACAATATCCACGTGGGCAATACTCTCTTCCAGCGCATCAGACTCCAGCACCTGATGCCCGGTATTGCACAAGGCTTCTACGATCTCAGCAGGCATACGCAGCTCCCGCGGCGACACCAGTACCACCTGCACACCGCTGAACAGGCACAACAACTTGCACAGGGAGTGCACCGTACGGCCATAGCGCAAGTCCCCTACCATGGCGATACGCAGCTGGTCGATACTACGACCACTGGCTGCCATTTCACTCTGGATGGTATATAAATCCAGCAGCGCCTGGCTGGGATGTTCATTACTGCCGTCTCCGCCATTCATCACCGGTACCCGGCTGGCCGCGGCAAACTCCCTGACAGATCCCTCTGCCGGGTGACGCATGACGATCACATCCGAGTAGCCGCTTAGCACCCGGGCCGTGTCATATAACGATTCACCTTTGGCTATGGCGGAGTTTTCGAAGCCCGTGGTTTCCCTTACCTCGCCACCAAGCAGGTTGAATGCACTGCCAAAGCTCACCCGGGTACGGGTGCTGGGCTCAAAGAACATAGAACCCAGAATGGCGCCATCGAGCACCTTGGTAATGCGCCGACGATGGGCATAGGGCGCCATACGGTCAGCGACAGAGAAGATGCGCTCGACATCACCACGCTCAAATTGCTGGACTGAGAGTATATGGCTGCCGGCAAATTGCACGGGGTCTCTCCTGATGGCTTGTGGGGTGTAGCACAGGTTTTAGTGTGAGATATTATAAGGGCGGGGCAAGGTCCTGCCCATGGGCGTAATACCGTATAAATTTGGTATTACTTTAGGGTTTTGGTGCGCTCTGCGCACCAAATTACGAGTTCAGGCCAACAAACTGTCACCGTACTCCAATAACTGTTCCAGCAGCGTTTGCTTTTCCTGTGACAGATCGCCGGCTGCCAGCAATTCTTCTATCACAGCCTGAAATTCCTCCATGCAGATACTGGCCCCGGCCTCCGGCTCGGTGAGCCGCCCGAAGCGGTATTCTTCCCACTGGGCCCGCTCCTGCGTCGAGAGACTGCCGGGGAAATTGCGGGCGCGGTAGCGAAACAGCATCTCAGGCAGGCGCTTATCCTCAAATATAAAGCTGCGGCTTGCCAACTCCTGTGGCGACTCATCGCGCACCTGATCCATCACCCGCTTGTCCTGCGCAGAGAAAAATCCACCGCTATACAGCATGCGATCCGGATCGGTGACCTCAGCAAAGCTGCGCCCGCCGTAGACGGCTTGCAGCTTGTCGGTGAACCCTTTGGCGTCCCGCCCGCGGTAATCGCGCAGGGCCACCAGATGCTTGCGGCACTGCTCACCGCTGATGCCCAGCCGAGCCGCCGTGGCGGAATCCGCCATCTTCGCCGTCACCAGTATCGGGCAACGGTTGGTATGGACCGATTTCAGGCCCGGGCGCTCCACACCTTCCGGCAAGTCATCGGTACGGGTATAGAGCAGTTTTTGTATCTCATCCACCCCCAGGTCAAACAGCATTTGCGGGTCGGCGCTCAGGTCGAAACAGATAATCTCATTGCGGTTCACCGGGTGCACTGTCAGGGGTACGATAAGGGCTATGTTATGTCGCCGGGCGCCGAACATACCCGAGACATGCAATACCGGCTTCATCGCGGCGACATCCAGTTGCGCCTGCGCCGATCGCTTGTCCCGGTTATTGCACACATAGTCATACAGGCGCGGCTGTCGCTCCTTCACCAGACGGGCCAGTGCGATGGTGGCATGCACATCCGACAGGGCATCGTGAGCGGCCTCGTGACTGATGCCGTTGGCGCTGGTGAGGTCTTCCAGACGAAAACTGGGCAGACCGTCTTCACGCAGCGGCCACTCGATGCCCTCTGGTCGCAGGGCGCAGGTGGCACGCACCATATCGATGATGTCCCAGCGGGAATTGCCGTTCTGCCACTCCCGGGCATAAGGATCATAAAAGTTGCGATACAGGGTATAGCGGGTGACTTCATCATCAAAACGCAGGGAGTTATAGCCCACCCCGCAGGTACCGGGCCGGGCCAGTTGTTCATGGATGCGCCCGATAAAGTCACATTCCGCCAGGCCTTCTGCCAGCGCCTGCTGTGGGCTGATGCCGGTTACCAGGCAAGCTTGCGGATGGGGCAGAAAATCATTGGCGGGGCGCGCGAAGATGACCAACGGCTCACCAATCACATTCAGGTTGGCATCGGTACGCAGGCCCGCGAACTGCACAGGCCGGTCGCGGGAGGGGTCTGCGCCAAAGGTTTCATAATCGTGCCAGTAGAAGGTTGTGTCGTGCACAGCACTAGGCAACTTCTATAGCCTGCTCTTCGATCTTCGCCTGCCAGATTTTCGGCCCGATCTCGTGCACGGAGACACCATTGGCATCCACCGCCACGCTCACCGGCATATCCTTCACCTCAAACTCGTAGATGGATTCCATACCCATTTCCGGGAAGGCGATAACCTTGGCGGAGGTAATAGCTTTG
>QNFS01000132.1 GCA_003646415.1 Gammaproteobacteria bacterium | reverse complement strand
GATGATGGTCTCCAGCCAGAGCGCGGCTGTGGCCCTGCCCCTATCGGAACTGTTGGCCAGTAGTAGCTGCGCTGGTGGGGACACCATGATCGGCGGCATACAGTTGGACAGCCGCAAAGTTGGCCCGGGGGATCTGTTTCTCGCCATGCCCGGCGATGTACATGACGGCCGCCAGTTTATCGAACAAGCGGTGGCCAACGGCGCTGCGGCCGTAGTGGCCGAGGCCCCGGTGGTCGGCTTCGTTGATGAGATACCCGTGCCGCTGGTGGAGCTACCGGAACTGCGCCTGGAGGCGGGCGTATTGGCTGCGCGCTTTTATCGCAACCCCAGTTGTGATCTGCACATGGTGGGTGTTACCGGCACCAACGGCAAAACCACTACCAGTCGCCTGATAGCGCAACTGGGGCGGTCTTTGGGCAAGTCCTGTGGCGTGATCGGCACCCTTGGCGCCACCCTGGAAGACGACGTTGTTAGGGCGGCCAATACCACGCCGGATGCGGTGGCAATACAGCGGCAACTGGGGCAGTGGCGTGATCGGGGCGTATTCGCAGTGAGCATGGAGGTGTCTTCCCACGCCCTGGAGCAGGGGCGGGTCAACGGCATTGAATTTGAGACGGCGGTCTATACCAATTTGTCCCACGATCACCTGGATTATCACGGCAACATGGATGCCTATGGCCGTGCCAAGCTGCAATTGTTCATCATGGAAGAGCTGCGCCACGCAGTCATTAATATCGACGATGAATTCGCGCCACAGGTACAGGCGGTGGTTGATCCGGATGTGCAGGTACTGACTTATTCCGCAAGTGGCGGCGCGGCGGATGTGCGTGTCGAGAATCCGAAGTTTCATGCCGGTGGCGTACGGGGCGAGTTACACAGCCCCTGGGGCACCGGGGAGTTCAGTAGTCCCCTGCCCGGGGATTTCAACCTGGCGAACCTGGCGGCGGCCGTATCGGCTATGGCGCTGGCCGGGGAGGAGCTGCGGGCCATACTTGCGGTTGTGCCACGCTTGCGGCCGGTACCGGGGCGCATGCAGGCCATTCCAAATACCCTGGGCTTGCAGGTGATTGTTGATTATGCCCACACACCCGCTGCCCTGGAGCAGGTCTTGAGGGCACTGAAGCCCCATGTGAAGGGCGCACTGGTCACTGTTTTCGGTTGCGGTGGTGACCGGGATAAAACAAAAAGACAGCTGATGGGCCGTGTTGCCTGTGCGCTTTCTGACAAAGTGGTAGTCACCAGCGACAACCCTCGTGGTGAATCACCTGTGGACATCGTGCGCGATATTGAACCCGGGTGCAGCGGCGACTATTCACTGGTAGTGGACCGGGCTGAGGCGATAGCGCAGGCGCTGACGGAAGCCAGTGCGGGGGATTGTGTTGTTATAGCGGGTAAGGGCCACGAGGACTACCAGGTCGTGGACGGCCAGCGCCTGCACTTCAGTGATGAAGCGCAGGTGCGCGGTGTACTGGCGCGGAGAGAGGCACCGTGATGCGGCCCATGACCCTGTCTGAACTGCAGGTGCCTTTACAGGCACAGTTGACCGGTGGTGACCGGGAGATCCTGCGTGTATCGACCGATAGCCGTTCCCTGCAACAGGGCGACCTGTTTGTCGCCTTGAGCGGAGAACACTATGACGGGCACGATTACGTCGCGCAAGTCGGGGACGCCGGAGCGGCAGCAGCTGTAGTCAGTCACCTGGTCGATGCACCTTTACCTCAGTTGTGTGTAACTGATACCCGGCAGGCCCTGGGGCGACTGGGCGGTCATAACCGGCAGTTATTCAGCGGTACGCTGGTGGCGATTACCGGCAGCAGCGGTAAAACCACCGTCAAAAATATGGTAGAGGCGGTCCTGTCACAGCGGGGCAAAACCCTGGCTACCCAGGGCAACTTCAACAACGAAATCGGTGTACCGCTGACGTTGCTGCGGCTGGAACCTGGTGTTGACTACGCCGTGGTGGAGATGGGTGCCGCGCGAGCGGGGGATATTGCCTGGTTGTGTGAGCTGGGCCGGCCATCAGTGGCCTTGTTGCTCAATGCCTTGCCCGCTCACCTGCAGGGCTTTGGCAGCGTTGGGGCAGTCGCCATGGCCAAGGGTGAGATTTTTGATGGTCTGGGTAAAGATGATTTTGCCATTATCAATGCGGACCAGTCCTGGGCCGCCGATTGGCGGGTGCGAGCCGGCGATGCGACGGTGCTGGACTTCGGTCTGGAGAAGCCTGCTGCCATAAGCGCCAGTACCGTGTGCTGTAGAGGTATAGAGGGGATAAGTTTTATCGCGCTGACTCCCGCCGGCGACAGCCCCATTCATCTGGCTTTGCCCGGTGAGCATAACGTGGCCAATGCGCTGGCGGCGATTGCTGTGGGCCTGGCCTGCGAATTATCCCTGGCTCAGATCAGGGACGGGTTGGAGTCGGTGAGGCCAGTGGCTGGTCGTCTGCTCCCTTCAAAGTCGCGAGCCGGGGTGACAGTAATCGATGACTGTTACAACGCCAACCCGGGTTCGGTGCGGGCTGCCATCGACGTTCTCGCCTGCTGTGTCGGGGGTCGTACCCTGATCCTGGGCGCCATGGGAGAGCTGGGCGACACCAGTGAAATATTGCACCGGGAAATGGGTGACTACGCCCGGGCCGCCGGCATCGAACAACTCTGGGGAGTGGGTCCTGAGCTACAGTCCGCTGTTGCAGCTTTCGGGGCAGGCGGGCGGTTGTTTGCCGATTGCGCGGCCGTATTGGCCAGCCTGGAGGGTGAATTTGGCAGTGTGGATACAGTACTGGTAAAAGGCTCCCGCAGTGCCCGTATGGAGAAGGTACTGCAAGCCCTGCTCGCCGACCACGGGTTGGGGGTGGACTGAAATGTTGCTGATGCTGGCGCAGTACCTCAGCCAATACGAGAGCGCTTTCCTGGTATTTCAGTATTTGACCCTGCGCGGCATCCTGGCCGCCGGCACGGCGCTGATTATTTCCCTGTTGGTAGGCCCCGCCATGATTCGCCGCCTGAATTACCACCAGGTGGGGCAGGCGATTCGCGACGACGGTCCCCAGAGTCACCTCAGTAAGTCTGGTACGCCAACTATGGGCGGCGCGCTTATTCTGGTCGGTATCGCGGTAGCTACCCTCCTGTGGGGGGATTTAACTAACCCTTACCTGTGGATTGTTTTGCTGGTCACCGCGGTGTTTGGTGCGGTGGGTTGGGTGGACGATTACCGCAAGGTGGTGGAGAGGGACCCACGCGGGCTGCCGGCGCGCTGGAAGTACCTGTGGCAATCAGTGGCCGGGCTTGCCGCCGCGCTTTACCTCTACCTGGCTTTTGACACGCCGGTTACCACCGAATTGTACATCCCGTTTTTCAAGGACTTTGCCTGGAGCATGGGGCCGTTGTTCATTGTGCTGGCTTACTTTGTGATTGTCGGCGCCAGTAATGCGGTTAATTTGACTGATGGGCTGGACGGGCTGGCCATCCTGCCAACTGTCATGGTGGGTAGCGCCCTGGGAATCATCGCTTACCTCACAGGTCATGCAGATTTCGCCCGGTACCTGCACATTCCCTATGTGGCGGGCAGTGGTGAACTGGCAGTTTTTTGTGGTGCTATGGCCGGCGCCGGTCTGGGTTTTCTTTGGTTTAACACCTATCCCGCCCAGATATTCATGGGTGATGTAGGGGCGCTGGCCCTGGGCGCAGCGTTGGGAACAGTGGCGGTGATCATCCGCCATGAGATTGTGTTTTTCATTATGGGTGGCATTTTTGTGCTGGAGACCGTGTCGGTGATCATGCAGGTGGCCTCCTTCAAGTTGACAGGCAAGCGGATTTTCCGCATGGCGCCGATTCATCACCATTTCGAATTGAAAGGGTGGCCGGAGCCGCGCGTGATTGTGCGTTTCTGGATTATTACCGTGATGCTGGTCTTGTTCGGGCTGGCGACATTGAAGTTGCGTTAGGTGTACGTGTTAAGTGTTAGGGGAGCTCTGATTACTGTCATTCCCGCGGAGATGGGAATCTATAAGCCATTGAAAACTATGGACTCCCGCCTACGCGGGAGTGACAAATAATGAATTAATCGGGTGCTTCACAGGGTCTTGGGTGAGAGTAAGGTGGCATTAGCAGTGGTACAGGATGTGATAGCGAGTAGTGTAAACCGGGTCGTGGTAGGCCTGGGCGTCACCGGCTTGTCCTGTGCGCGCCACCTGCATGCTCGCGGCATTCCGTTTATGGTGGTGGATACTCGTGTCGAACCGCCGGGCCTGGCCGAACTGCGCCGGGAAATGCCCGACGTAACGGTGTTCGCCGGCGACTACCCGGCGGAGCTTATCGACAGCGCCACGGAGCTGGTAGTCAGCCCGGGTATTGCGATGAACGACCCCATTGTGGTCCGCGCCCTCGCATCCGATGTCACTGTCGTGGGTGACATCGACTTGTTTGTACGGGAGGCCAGGGCGCCGGTAGTGGGTATTACCGGCTCCAATGCCAAGTCCACGGTCACCGAGCTGCTGGGGCAGATGGCGCGTGATGCGGGCCTGAATGCGGGAGTCGGTGGCAACCTGGGTACGCCCGCCCTGGAATTGCTGGCGGATGACCGTGAACTCTATGTGCTTGAGCTGTCCAGTTTTCAACTGGAGCGCGCCGGGCACCTGGACCTGGCGGTCGCCACTGTATTGAACGTCAGTGCGGACCACCTGGACCGGCACGGCACGATGCCCGGCTACCATCAGGCCAAGCACCGAATTTTCCGTGGCTGTCGCAAGGCAGTGGTCAACCCCGACGACCCGCTGACGGTCCCCCTGGTGGCCTCCGACGTAGAGATCCTAAGTTGGCGTATGGGTGAACCCGAACTGGGGGGCTTTGGCCTGCGTCAGGTGGATGGGGTGGAATCCCTCTGTTATGGGTTTGACGCCCTGTTGCCAACCGCACAAATGAAGCTGGCGGGACGCCACAATGTGGCCAATGCTCTGTCAGCACTGGCGCTGGGGTATGCCGCGGGTCTGGGGCTGGAAACCATGGTGGCGACTTTGCGCAAGTTCGCCGGGCTCCCCCACCGCTGCCAACAGGTCGCCGAAATTGCTGGCGTACGTTTTGTTAACGACTCCAAGGGCACTAATGTCGGTGCCACCGAGGCGGCGTTGAATGGCCTGGGCGGGTCGCGCGACATCATACTCATTGCGGGTGGACAGGGTAAGGGCGCGGATTTCACCCAGTTGCAGGCAGCGGTTGCCCGGCACTGTAAGTTATTACTGCTGATTGGTGAGGACGCCGAACTGCTGCGGCAGGCTCTGGGTGATGTTGTGCCGGTAGTGTTTGAATCGTCCCTGGATAGTGCGGTGGCCGCTGCCGCGACAAAAGCCCTGCCCGGGGACTGCGTGCTGTTGTCTCCGGCCTGCGCCAGCTTCGATATGTTTTCCGGTTATGTTGAACGTGGTGAAGCATTCTCCCGGGCGGTGGCCGGGTTGCCCGGGGGGCGGTTATGAGTACGTCTCGCGCTGCGCCAGCGCGGTCCTTCGCCCCGGATGCGACCCTGGCCCTGTTGGGGCTGGCCCTGTTACTGGTCGGCCTGGTAGCCATCAGTTCGGCGTCTATTGAATATGCGGATTGGCACTACCAGAATCCCTGGTTCCATACCCAGCGTCACCTCGTCTACCTGGTGATAGCGATTACCTCCTCACTGTTGGTGTACCGGGTGCCCCCGCGGTTTTGGCTGGATACCGGCTGGGTCTGGCTGTTTGTGGCCCTGGCCCTGCTCATTCTGGTGCTGATTCCGGGTATTGGCCGCGAGGTGAACGGCAGTCAGCGCTGGCTGCCGCTGGGTCCGTTTACATTGCAGCCGTCAGAGTTCGCCAAGATGGCGATGGTGATTTACCTGGCCGGATACATGGTGCGCCGGGAGCATGAGGTGCGCCATCATTGGCAGGGTTTCCTCAAGCCCATGGCAGTCCTGTTCGCCGCCACCCTGTTATTGATGATCGAACCGGATTTTGGCGCTACCGTCATCGTAGTGGCCACGGCCTTTGGCATGTTATTTCTGGCCGGCGTCAAACTGGGGCATTTCATGCTGGTGCTGGGGGGTGCGGTGGGGGCGATGCTGGTACTGCTGGTCAGTGAACCCTACCGGGTGAAACGGTTGACCGCCTATACCGACCCCTGGGCGGACCCTTATGACACAGGGTTTCAGTTGACCCAGTCCCTGATCGCATTCGGGCGGGGTGAGTGGCTGGGTGTCGGTCTGGGCAACAGCGTGCAGAAACTGTTTTACCTGCCCGAGGCGCATACCGACTTTGTATTTTCCATCTGGGCCGAAGAGACCGGCTTTCTCGGCGCCATGGCGGTTATTGCCTTGTACGCCGCCCTGATCGGCCGCGTACTGTGGGTGGGTCGCCAGGCCATATTTGCTGGAAACCCCTTTGGCGCCTACGTCTGCTACGGTGTCGCGCTGATATTTTCCGGCCAGGCCTTCGTCAATATGGGCGTCAGTTCGGGCTTGCTGCCCACCAAAGGCCTGACCCTGCCCTTCGTGAGTTACGGCGGCACCAGCCTGATTGTGTGCTGTGCCATGCTGGCCCTGGTATTGCGCATTGATCGGGATACCCGTCTCAATCCGGTAAAGGGGAGGCGCAAATAATGGCGACGCAGCAACCCCTGGTATTGATGATGGCCGGTGGCACCGGCGGCCATGTCTATCCGGCCCTGGCGGTGGCCACAGAATTGCTGTCCCGCGGTTACCGGGTGGAGTGGGTCGGCACCGCGCGGGGGCTGGAGCACCGGGTAGTGCCGGCCGCGGGTATCACTTTGCACTGCCTGCCGGTGCGCGGTGTCAGGGGCAAGAGCGCGCTGCATAAAATTTTCGGGCTGCTGTTCCTGTTGCTGGCTGCGGTACAGGCACTGTGGCTGGTGTTTCGCCTGGCGCCGCGCTGTGTGGTGGGTATGGGTGGCTATGTTGCTGGACCGGCCGGTGTGGCCGCCTGGTTGTTGCGCAAGCCCCTGCTCATCCACGAGCAGAATGCGGTAGCGGGAACTACCAATAGCATGTTGGCGCCGCTGGCCAGTACGATCATTGCGGGCTATCCCGGAGCGTTCAAGGAGGATATTCAGTATACCGTGCTGGGCAATCCCGTACGCCGCGAACTCGTGGCCGCGGGGGCTGCCAGCCACTACG
>QNFS01000131.1 GCA_003646415.1 Gammaproteobacteria bacterium | reverse complement strand
TTACAGTGCAGCCCGATGGTGAGTTGGAGCCTGTGGATCTGGTCAAGCGGGTGGACCAGGCGCTTTATCAGGCCAAGGATAATGGGCGCGACGCTATCGCGGTGGCTTAGCTGCCTACTCGGAAAAATTCTTGAACCGGTGAATCTGCTGTCGCTGTTTCTTGCTGGGGCGATGGGCGGGGCGATCAATCATGCCGCCGGCGGCCTTGCGAGCCGCGGCTTCCGCCTCGCGTTTGGCGCTGCTCTGTGGTGTTTCCTCATACAGTAATTGTGCCTGTGGAGCGCCGCGCCGCTGGCTGGATAGCGCCTTTACCAGCACCACTTTTTCATCCCAGCCCTGGCGTATTTGCAGGGTGTCACCCACGCTGATCTCCTTGGAAACCTTCACCCGCTGGCCGGCCAGGTGTACCTTGCCCCCGTCTATAGCAGCTTTGGCCAGGCTGCGGGTTTTGAAGAAACGCGCCGCCCACAGCCATTTGTCCAGGCGGAGTTTTTCAGGTTGGTGGGACTGGTCGTTCATTGGGGCGCCTCTGCGGGCATGATTTCATCGAAGTGGTGTATACCGGGAAAGCGGGTGTCGATGCGTTTCTGGCGCTGGCTGTCGGGCTGCAACAGGGTCAGCAAGTGGGCGATGCCGTGGGCCTGCGCTGACTCCAGTACTTGCTCGGTATCGTCTATCAGCAACGTGCGAGTGGGATCAAAGGGGTGCAAGTCCTGTAATTTGTGCCAGAAGGCCTGCTCTTCCTTGGGTGACTGCAGATCGTGGGAGACCACTACCCGGTCGAACCAGTGGGTGATGTTCACATTGTCCATTTTTATCTCCAGCGTCTTGCGGTGGGCATTGGTGACCATCACCACGTCCCGGTGGCTGTGGTGTAGCCGGGTGAGGAACTCAATGGCGTGGGGCCTGACGCTGATCATATGCTGCAGCTCGCGTTTCAGGGCGGGGATGTCCATGTCCAGTTGCTGCGACCAGTGGTCCAGGCAATACCACGCAAGAGTGCCCTGGCCGCTGCTGAATTTATCGTGCAGTAGCTCGCTGGACTCTTGCTCGCTGATCTGGTGTTTTTTGGCGTAGATTTGCGGCAGGTGCTGCGTCCAGAAGTAATTGTCGAAGTGCAGGTCCAGCAGGGTGCCGTCCATATCCAGCAAAACGGTGTCTATGCTGTCCCAGTCGATCATTTGTTGTCCTCGGCCTGGTTGGTGGTGGTTACTTGCCTGCCCTGGGGAGGGTGTTGGGTATGATTATGCCTTTTTTGGTGCGCGGTGCGCACCCTGCGGAGGAAATACAGTAGGGTGCGTACCGCGCACCAGAGCCCAACTCGGCTGTATCGCAGGAATGTTATAGTGTCCCAAACCTGATTGGATATGACTGTGCAGGATCTACAAGCGCTGGTTTTTCCTCTTCTGCAACTGTGCCGGGAGGCGGGGGATGCCATCTGCGCCCATTACCACTCCCCTGCTGCAAGGGAATACGAGGCCAAAGGCGACAATTCCCCGCTGACCAGGGCGGATCTGGATTCCCACGCCCTGTTGCAGTCGGGTCTTACATCGCTGGAGCCTACCATTCCCGTGTTGTCCGAGGAATCTACGCCTCAGGAACTGGCTGAGCGCCGCAGTTGGAGTCTTTACTGGCTGGTCGACCCCCTGGACGGTACCAAAGAGTTCCTGGCCAGAACCGGGGAGTTCACCATAAATATCGCCCTGATTTCCTCGCACCAGCCGGTACTGGGGGTGCTTTACCTGCCCCTGGAGCGGACTGCTTATGTGGGTATCCCCGGTGTGCAGGCCTGTTGTTATCAGGATGCCGGGCAGGGTGAATGGTCTACAAATGAGCTGGCCACTCGCAACCTGGAGCCCGGACAGCCACTAACGGTGCTGGCCAGCCGGCGCCATGGCGGCCCCCGGTTACAGGGCTGTCTCGATTGGCTGGACGAGCACTGGGGGCCGGTGGACAGGCGCAACAGTGGGAGCGCCCTGAAGTTCTGCCAGTTGGCGGAGGGTGTCGGTGATGTTTATCCGCGCTTTTCGCCCTGCTGTGAATGGGACACGGCGGCTGGGCAGGCTGTACTGGAGGCGGCAGGTGGCAGCCTGCTGGGCATGGATGGCCAACCCCTGCGCTACAATTGTCAGGATTCACTGCTCAGCCCAAATTTCTATGCCTTCGCAGAAGCAGCCAACCCCCTGTGGCGGCAGCTGTTACAAAGCGGTACTATTGAACACCATGAGTGAGCCACCCCAAAACGGCGCCGGCCCGGACGAAGAAGCGGCCAATGAATTATTGACTCCGGCAATGCGTTTGCTGGAGCTGCAGACCAAGCACCGCACGCTGGATACCAGGATCGCTGAATTACACAGCTACCCCTATCAGAACCAGATCCTGCTGCAGCGGCTCAAGAAGGAGAAATTGCGCCTGAAAGACGCTATTGAGCGGCTCAAGGACGACATGATACCGGACCTCAACGCCTGAGGCGTTTTCACCAGATGCTTATAAAGACCTCAGCCATCGTTTAAACCTGCCCTGGGGCAGGGTATGGCGGTGGAGGGGTCACTGACGGCAGCGACCCTTCCAACTGCAACAGGCGGGTTTTCGTCTCCAGCCCCCCGGCAAAGCCGGTCAGTGAACCGTCGCTGCCAATTACCCGGTGACAGGGCACCACGATAGGCAGTGGATTGCGGCCATTGGCGGCGCCCACTGCCCGCACGGCAGCGGGCTTATCAATTGCCTCGGCTATATCCCGATAACTGCGCAGTTCACCGTAGGGGATGTCGGCCAGAGCAGCCCATACCTCCCGTTGAAAGTCCGTGCCACCTGTGGCCAGGGGCAGGTCAAAGGTTTCTCGCTCGCCGGCGTAGTACTCCTGTAGCTGACTTGCACAGGATGACAGCACCGAATCACAGACCTCGTGGTCTGAATCGCTACTGCCGTGGTGGCCTTCAAACTCGATGCTGTGTAAATGTGTGCCATCGGAAACGAGGCGCAGTGTGCCCATGGGGGTATCGAGAAATTGATAGTTCATGCGCTCACTATAGTCCCGCCGCGAAGCTAACACTAGCCCCTAACACAACTGCTGTGGCTCCAGGCTGGTGGACGCGCTGCCGTTATCCAGGTAGATAATGCCGCCCACGATACTGACATTTAGCGTCATGGTGCGGCTCAGCATTGCCGTCATCGCCTGGATCTCCGCCCAGTCAAACTGCCATACCTGCAAATGCGGCAGCGCGCCGATCGCCTCGCCGTTTATTTTCCACCAGGTGGGGGTGCTCTTGGCGAAAGCGTAAACGCTCACCAGCGGGGCCCGGCCGCAGGCCTTGCGCAGGCGCGGTTCCTCGGGGTGGCCCACCTCGATCCAGTGCCGGATTTCACCGCTGTCGCTGTGCAGCCACAGGTCCGGTTCATCGGCGGTGGATATGCCCCGGGTGAACTCCAGGCCTCTGGCGCTGTTCAGGCAGTAGGCCAGCAGGCGCACCCCCATGCGCTCCAGGGTTTCCGAGGGGTGTTGCGCCAGGGTCAGTGACAGGGACTCAAAACAGTTGCGGTCGCTGTCTGCCAGCTCCACCTGGGCTTTGTAGATGGTGGGTTTCAGGGCCATGGTTGAATTATTTCCTGGTTGGGGGTGGCGCGGACTGTAACAGCTCCGCTGCGTGTGCCGCAAAGCCCGCACCGGCCTGGGCGTAGAGGTTGAAGGTGGAGATGCCCCCGGCCTGGAGTTCCTCCGCTTCTTCGGCAAAGCGCACCACTGCGGACAGTTGACCCCGATAGCCAAATTCTTTGAGCAGATGACTGACGCGCATATTTTCCTCGTGGTTGGTCAGTGCGAGCATGATCAGTTCTACGTCGTCCAGATTTACCCGGCGCCAGAAATCAGGGTCACTGGCGTCAGCGGACGCCACCCGTCGGTGTTGCGCGCGATGCTCGGCCAGTTTGCGATCGTTTTCATCCACCCCCAGCACGTGGTGGCCGTAGTCTGGGGCTATGGCCTCATAGGCGCCGGTACCGATATTACCCATGCCCAGGATGATGACGCGCACATCGGTGATATCGGGGTTGGTCTTGCGCAAGTGGGAGGATTCAAAGCGTAACAGCCTGGTTTGCCAGCGGCGGTACAATTCGTGGGAACGTTTACTGAGCGGTGAGCCGAGAATAAAACTCACGGCGATGGCCAGGGATATGGCGCTGCTCCACTGGGCATCCACCATGCCGGATTTGGCGGCCACCGCTATGACGATAAGGCCGAATTCACTGTAGTTGGCCAGTGCCATAGAACTCAACAGCGCCGTTCTGGGCGGTGTGTGCAGCGCGGTCAGCAGCGGGAAGTATAGAAGCGGCTTGAGCAGTGCCAGTACTCCCAGCAATACTGACAACAGGACAATCTCACGCTGCGGCCAGCCATCCAGTCCAATGCTGAGGAAAAAACAGACCAGAAACAGATCCTTGAACTGCAGCAGGTTGCGCGACAGTTCCTTGGCCTTCTGGTGTCCGGCGAGCAGGGCGCCCAGGGCGAGTACACCAAGGTCCCCCTTGACCCCCACTGACTCGAACAACTGGGCGCCCTCCAGCGCCAGGACCAGCCCCGCCAGGGTAAACAGCTCGCCGTGGCCGCAATAGCTTAGCAGTCGCAATATCACCGGGCGCAGGGGTATCAGGGCCAGCAGCAGCAACGCACTGGGCTGCGGTATCTTGCCGGTGGAGGCGGCGATGAATATCACAGCCGCCAGATCCTGGATAATGAGTATGCTAATGGCCAGGTTGGCGTGGCGTGAGGCCATTTCGCCCTGCTCCTGCATGACCTGGATGACAAAGACGGTACTGGAAAAGGTCAGCGCGAAGGCGATGACCAGCGTGGTGTCGAGATTCATCTCGATGGCGGGAAACAGTGCGTCCGTTGTGAAAAGCACTAGCATGAACAACAGTTGCAGCGCCGCCATGCTGGCTATTGTTGTGCCCCACACACGCGCTTGCAGCAGCTTCCTGACTTCCAGCTTGAGACCGATGGTAAATAATAGAAGGGTGATGCCGGTGCCAGACAGGGTGTGCAACAGTTCACCGCCATCCAGTTCCACTTCGTGCAGGAAGAACCCGGCGGCCAGATAACCGATCAGCGCCGGTAGTCCCAGGGCCCGGCTGGCGATGCCGCAAACCAGCGCGGCCAGGATGATGAGAGGGTCAAGCATCGGGCGGTTATCGTTGGAATAAAAACGTCATACTATTCATTAACCGCCAGGGCCAGCGAAGTGCGGGACCCACTGGCCCTGCCCAGTACGTCGGAAATACGATTGCCGGCGGCGATCAGCTTATCCAGGTCAATGCCGGTCTCTATCCCCATCCCGTTGAGCATATACACGACATCCTCGGTGGCCACATTGCCGGAGGCGCCTTTGGCGTAGGGGCAGCCGCCCAGTCCGGCGACAGAGGAATCGAAGGTGCTTATGCCGTTTTGCAGGGCGATGAGTATGTTGCTCAGGGCCTGGCCGTAAGTGTCGTGGCAGTGTATGCCGATTTTTTTCGCGTCGTGATCGGCCAGCAACACGTCCAGCAGGCGTGCCATGCTACCGGCCGTGCCCGTTCCTATCGTGTCTCCCAGGGAAACCTGATAGCAGCCCATATCGAGCAATTTCCCGGTGACCTCGGCCACCACCTGCGGGCTCACCTCGCCCTCGTAGGGGCAGCCCAGTACGCAGGATGCGTAACCGCGCACCGGAATGTTGGCTTTCGTTGCGGCGGCCATTACCTCGGCAAAGCGCTGCAGGCTCTCATCGATGCTGCAGTTGATGTTCTTTTGGGAAAACGCCTCAGAGCAGGCGGCGAATACCGCCACCTCGTCGACACCGGCGGCCAGGGCGCGCTCGAAGCCGCGCAGGTTGGGGGTGAGGGCGGTGTAGCGCACGCCGCTGCGGCGTTCGATGTTGGCGAACACCGCTTCGCTGTCCGCCATCTGTGGAATCCACTTGGGATTGACAAAACTTCCCGCCTCGATAACGGTGTGGCCGGCCGTGGCCAGGTCGTCTATCAGTTGCAGTTTGGCGCTCAGGGGTATGGTCTGTGATTCATTTTGCAGGCCGTCCCGGGGGCCTACTTCAACCAGTGTCACTTTCTGTGGCAGGTCCATTGTTTTCTTCGACAGGCTCATGGCTGATTATCCCTCGTCCGTTGTGAAGTCGAGCAGCTCCGCGCCACCGTCCACCAGGTCGCCGGGCTGGTAGAAAAAGGCTTCCACCTTGCCCGCGGCGGGAGCGCGTATGGTGTGCTCCATTTTCATCGCTTCCATTACCAGCAGTGGCGTATCCGCCTCCACCGCGCTGCCCACTTCGGCCAGCAGGGCGACGATGGTACCATTCATTGGTGCGGCAAGCCCGGCGCCGGCGCCGCCGGCATCCGCTTCACCGGTATCGGGCAGCACTTCATGGAAATGGCAGGCGCCCTCGGGCAGGTACAGGGTGAAACCGTCGTGAGTGCGCGCCAGGGTGCCCCGTTGGCGGTGTCCTTCCATTTCCAGGTGCAGGATATCTCCCACCAGTTCTCCGTGTAACCGGGTTTCGCGTCCCGCCGCCTGCACGATGAAGAGCGCGCCTTGTTGCTCCACCTCCACCGCGTGATCCTGTTGATGGCAGTGCAGGGTGAGGCGGTGGGTATGGGGCTCGTTCAGGCGCCAGGCGTTGCTGCTGTTCCAGGGAGACCAGGGGTCCGTACTTGAGCCGGGTCCGCAGTGCTGTTGTTTGTGCAGCAGCAGGGCCAGGGCTGCCAGGGGCAGCTCGCGCTCCAGGTCCTGGTGGCGCTCGTGGAAAATCAATTCGCGGTGCTTTTCGATAAAACCCGTATCCACCTCCGCCTCCACGAAGGGGCGCGAAGTGGCCAGGTTGTACAGGAAGTCCAGGTTGGTGACCGTGCCGCCGATGCGATACTCCGCCAATGCCGAGGCCAGCCGCTGCAGGGCGCGCTCCCGGGATTCGTCCCATACGATCAGCTTGGCGATCATCGGGTCGTAAAACACGCTGATCTCGTCGCCCTGGCGTACACCCGTGTCTACCCGTACGTGGGTGGATTCCTCGGGTGGTTGCAGGAAAGCCAGGTTGCCGGTGACCGGCAGAAAGTCATTGTCCGGGTCTTCCGCGTAAATGCGCGCCTCGAAGGCGTGGCCGTGGATGCG
>QNFS01000130.1 GCA_003646415.1 Gammaproteobacteria bacterium | reverse complement strand
CCGGGACGAGGCCTATATCGGTGTTCTGGTGGACGATCTGATTACCATGGGTACTGTGGAACCCTATCGTATGTTCACCTCACGGGCGGAATACCGCCTGTTGCTGCGTGAAGACAATGCGGATCTGCGCCTGACTGAGCAGGGTCGCGCCCTGGGCCTGGTAGACGACGCCCGTTGGCGGCGCTTCGAGCAGAAGTGTGTGGCCATCCACAGTGAATCCGAGCGACTGGGTTCCACCTGGGTTCATCCGGGCACACCCGAGGCCCGGGCCCTGGAAGGCAAGCTGAAAAACCCGATTTCACGGGAATACTCCCTGGCTGAACTATTAAAGCGCCCGGAAGTGGAATATGCCGATGTGGCGGGCCTCAAGGGAGAACCCAGTACGGATACGCAGGCCGCTGAGCAGGTGGCGATACAGGCCAAGTATGCGGGCTATATAGACAGGCAGCAGGAAGAGATAGAGCGCCTGCGTCGCTATGAAAATACCCCGCTGCCAACAGACCTTGATTATCAGGCAGTGGACGGCTTGTCCAATGAGGTGAGGCAAAAGTTGAGCGAGGCGCGGCCCGAGACACTGGCGCGCGCCGGACGGACACCGGGAGTGACAGCCGCTGCCATTTCGCTGCTGCTGATTTACCTCAAAAAACGTGGTGCACTGGTGCGCCCAGGCCAGGATGGATCCACCGCGAATAGCCAGCGCAAGCTCGCCTGAATTGGGACACCAACTCGCCAAGGGCCTGCAACGGGGCTGTGATGCCCTGGAGCTGACCCTGGATTCACGGCAACACAGCCTGTTGTTGGACTATCTGGGCCTGTTAGCCAAGTGGAACAAGGCTTACAACCTGACGGCGGTGCGTGATGAGGCGCAAATGGTGACCCGGCACCTGTTGGACAGCCTGGTTATAGCACCGCATATCAGGGGGCAGCGTCTCATAGATGTGGGTACGGGCGCCGGGTTGCCCGGTATTCCCATGGCAATCCTGTTTCCAGAGCGGGAATTTCACCTGCTGGACAGCAATGGCAAAAAGACCCGTTTTCTTTTTCAGGTGAAAACTGCCCTGCGCTTGGATAATATGGTTGTACATCATGCGCGGGTGGAGTCTTTTGCGGTCGGTCAGCTGTTTGATGTGGTGTTATCCAGAGCCTATGCCTCCCTGGGGGATATGACAGACAGCTGCCGCCATTTGCTGGCGCCGGATGGCCGGTTTCTGGCAATGAAGGGGGCATATCCGGCGGGTGAGCTGGAGGTGGTGAGCACTCAGTACGAACTGAAAGCGGTTTATCCGCTGGCAGTGCCAGGCCTTGCCGAACAGCGACACCTGGTGGAAATCATGCTTCGCAATGGCGCGGGCTAACATAAAAAAATAGCATCAGGAACAAATCCATTGGCTAGAATTATCGCTATCGCGAACCAGAAAGGCGGGGTTGGCAAGACCACGACCTGCATCAACCTCGCCGCATCGCTTGCCGCCATGAAGCGGCGCGTCCTGTTGGTGGATCTCGACCCCCAGGGCAATGCCACCATGGGTAGTGGCATCGACAAATACGGGGTCGAGCGCAGCATCTATGATGTCCTGGTGCATCGGGCACCGGTACATCTGGTGAGTCAGTTCACCGGTGAGAGCGGCTTCGATGTGCTGCCTGCCAATAGTGACGTGACCGCTGCCGAAGTGGAGCTACTTGAAGTGGAGCACAGAGAGCGCCGTTTGCGCACAGCTCTTAGCGAAGTGTCCGCTAAATATGATTATATGCTGATTGACTGCCCCCCTTCCCTGAATATGCTGACCCTCAACGGCCTGGTGGCCGCCGATGGTGTGATAATCGCCATGCAGTGCGAGTACTTCGCGCTGGAGGGGTTGTCGGCTCTGGTGAGCACAATCGCGAGTGTCGCTGAGACCTTAAATACCGGGCTGCAGATAGAGGGCATACTGCGCACCATGTATGACCCGCGTAACAGCCTCACCAACGAAGTGTCATCGCAGCTACACAGCCATTTTGGTGATAAAGTTTATCGTACGGTGGTACCGCGCAATGTGCGGCTGGCCGAGGCTCCAAGTCACGGCTTGCCCGCTATGTATTACGACAAATATTCCCGCGGGTCCAAGGCCTACATGGCTCTGGCCGGGGAGATCCTCCGGCGCGAGGAAAAGCTTGCTGCAGAGCAGTTGAGCACTGAAGCGCCGGCCACGCAGTAGCACGGGGAGTTTGCATGTCGGCGAGAAAACGGGGTTTGGGACGGGGTCTTGACGCGCTGCTGGGCGCCAGTAATACCAAACAAACCGCCGGCGGGGTGGATGAGCCGGTACAGGGCTCCGGGCAGTCAACAGGTAATGAAGACAGTGCCCTGAAGGAGCTACCGGTGGACCTTGTCCAGCGCGGCAAGTACCAGCCGCGCAAGGATATTGATCCGGAGTCCCTGCAGGAACTGGCGGACAGCATCACCGCCCAGGGCGTGATGCAGCCCATTGTGGTGCGCCCCATTTCCGATCGCAAATACGAGATCATTGCCGGCGAACGGCGCTGGCGGGCCACACAGCTGGCTGGTCTGGATGTCATTCCCGCGATGGTCAGGGATGTGTCTGATGAGGCGGCCATTGCCATGGCCCTGATCGAAAATATCCAGCGCGAAGACCTCAACCCCATAGAAGAAGCGATGTCCCTGCAGCGCTTGCAGCAGGAATTCGAACTGACGCAACAGGAAGTTGCCAACGCCATCGGGAAATCACGCTCCACGGTGGCCAATTTGTTGCGCCTGATGACCTTGCGCGAAGATGTGCGACGCCTGGTAGAGCATGGCGACCTGGAGATGGGTCATGCCAGGGCCTTGCTGGGGCTGGAGGGAAATGATCAGTCCCAGGCGGCGCGCTCGGTGGTAGGTAAAGGTCTTTCAGTGAGGCAAACCGAGGCGCTGGTGCGCAACCTGTTAGCTAAAAAAGACCAGCCTGCGGTGGAAAAAGTCATTGATCCCAATATCCGGCAACTGCAGGATGATTTGTCCCAGCGCCTGGGTGCCCGTGTGCAGATTCAGCACAGCGCCAGGGGCAAGGGCAGGCTGGTGCTTGCCTACAATAGCCTTGACGAATTAGACGGTATCTTGAGCCATATCAAATAAGAAGCCCAGGCACCTGATATAGTATTCCAGGCTGAAGTTACCACTACATGTGGTAGCGAGGCCTGCAGGATGGATCGGGGCACCCAAAGGTGAAGTTATTTTGGCGCGAGCCCTTAGGAACAATCTGCTGCGCAAGAGGGCGAGTGGTCCAAATATCCCCGATTTTTCGCTACAAAGAGCAACTATTTGCCTCAAAATCGTGAACATTTGGCCTCGTTCTCCCACTTGCTTGCTACGATTGCCTAAAACCGACAGGCTGCTAGGCGCGTCAGAGGTCCCCTGGGGGTGTGTACCGTCCGAACTATTTTGTGTAGTCTCGGCCATCGGAAACTAGTTGGAGATCCTGAGAGATGAGAATGTTGAAGCGCGGTAAGACTTATGACGAGGTATACGACTCGTTTACCTGGAACATCCCGCAGCGGTACAACATTGCCAATGATGTTTGCGATCAATGGGCCGACGACCCTGGCCGCATTGCCCTGATTTATGAAGACGGCGACAAGCTGGTACACACCTATACATTCGCGGATGTGCGCAAGTACGCCAACCAATTTGCGAATATGCTACTCGAATGTGGATTGCAGCGAGGTGACCGCGTGACCCTGTTCCTGGCACAGGATCCGGAATGCGCGATCGCGCACGTCGGGTGCTTCAAGGCGGGCATGGTGTCGAGCCCGACGTCTGTTTTGTTTGGCCCGGACGCGATCGTCTATCGTCTCAACGACAGCGGCGCCAAGGTCCTCGTAACCGACGCTGCGAATTATCCGAAGGTTGCCGAGGTGCGGGCGCAATGCCCGAAACTAGAACACGTCTTTGTGATCGATGGAGAGCCGGAAGGTACGTCCAACTTCTGGACGGCAATCAAAGATGCCGATGACACGTTTACCAATGTCGATACTGCGGCGGACGACGTCGCCTGGATTAGCTACACGTCGGGGACGACCGGCATGCCAAAGGGCTCGGTGCAGCCGCACCGGATGCTGTTGGGGCACATGCCAAGCCTCGAGTTCATTTACGATTTCTTTCCCGACGATGATGATGTGTTCTGGTCGCCAGCGGATTGGGCCTGGATGGCGGGTCTGGCCGACATCCTGCTGCCGGCCTGGTTCCACGGATGTGCGGTTGTGGCCACGGCAATGAAGGGCTTTGAACCGGAGGAGGCATATCGCGTCCTCGATCAACACAATGTGACCCGGGCGCTGCTGACGCCAACGATGCTGAAGTTGATGCGGCAGGTGCCAGATGCGCTCGAGCACTACGATCTCAAACTGAGGGCCGCGCTATCGGGCGGCGAGGCGGTTGGCAAAGAACTCCTCGAATGGGCGGATCGAGAGCTGCATATAAAGATTAACGAGGCCTTCGGACAGACAGAATGTAACGTGATCCTCGGTAACAACGGCAATGTGTTTCCGATCAAGCCGGGGTCTATTGGGCGACCGACACCGGGTACGATTTGCGCGATCGTCGACGATGGCGGCAACGAATTGCCGCCGGGAGAAGAAGGTCATATCGCGTGTAAAAGGCCGCACCCGGTGATGCTGCTCGAATATTTGAACCAACCTCAAGCGACCAAAGAAAAATTTATTGGCGATTGGTTGATTACCGGCGACACCGGCCATATGGATGAAGACGGTTATTTCTGGTTCCACGGGCGTGCCGATGACGTTATAACCAGCTCCGGCTATCGTATCGGCCCCGGCGAAATCGAAGACGCGTTGCTAAAACACGATGCGGTGCAGATGGTCGCGGTGATCGGCGTACCGGATCCAGTCCGTACTGAGGTCGTCAAGGCATTTGTGATCCCGGTGGCCGGCGTAACGCCCAGCGAGGATCTGGTCGACGAATTGCGCGATTCCGTGCGCAATCGGCTGGCGAAGCACGAGGTGCCTAGAATGATTGAGTTCGTCGAAAGCCTACCGATGACTACGACAGGAAAAATAATGCGCCGGAAACTGCGCGAACGCGAAAAGCAGAAATAGACGCAAACGCCGCGGTGGGCTCCTAGGGTCCCGCCGCGTTGCTGTTTACGGTGGCCCGATCGAAGAAGCGCTCGACCTTTGCGATCCATTTCCAGTCACGCTGGTGCTTGCCTACAATAGCCTTGACGAATTAGACGGTATCTTGAGCCATATCAAATAAGAAGCCCAGGCACCTGATATAGTATTCCAGGCTGAAGTTACCACTACATGTGGTAGCGAGGGTTGGTTTGTTCGTGCGCAATGGCCATCTCGCGTCGATCCTGTGGGTAGGAGTGTGTGTTTTTTAAGCTAATACCTACCATAGCTTGGTTGTACCCGCCTTTTAATCCCCCTATAATGCGGCCGCTCGAATTGAGGATGAACCCGTGTGGTTAATGCTGTGGGGAGTATCGCGAGGTACCAATGACAGGTGCTGAAATAGCGCGTCCTCCGGTCCACCGCATCACCCTGGCACAATTAGGGCTGCTTGTTCTACTGAGCCTTTTATTGCTGGCCTGGGATAGGGTTGTTGCTTATTCGGTGTTTAGTGGTGGCCTGATAGCCGTAGTGCCCCAGGCATATTTTGCGACTCTCGCCTTCAGATGGCGGGGTGCGCGAGCTGCCGGGGCCATAGCCCGGTCCAGCTACGCGGGTGAAGTTGGCAAGTTTTTTTTGAGTGTCGCCGGGTTCGCCATGGTATTTTCGGCACTGCGGCCCATAAGCGGCCTGGCAGTATTCGCCGGATACCTGGTAATGCTGGCCATACAGATTATTGGAAGTTGGTTGTTACTAACACACGACCAGCGGGAATAGAGAAAAGACGCGAATAGAATAGAAGCGAGAGTTTTGATACATGGCAGGCTCAACCCAGACTATTTCTGAATATATCGTCCATCACCTGACGAATCTTGCCTATGGCAAGTTACCAGAGGGCTTTGTGCGCGAAGACGGCTCCGTTATCGGAGAAGGCGGCGCCTGGGTAATGGCCCATGGCGGCGAAGAGGCGACGGCAATGGGCTTTAATGCCATCCATATCGACTCCATGCTCTGGTCTGTCGGCCTTGGCATCGTTTTTTGCTGGATGTTCCGCTCAGTTGCAAAGAAAGCGGAAGCCGGTGTGCCCAGTGGTATGGTCAACGTTCTTGAAATGGTCGTCGAATTTGTTGACAACACCGTGCGCGACACCTTCCATGGTCGTAACAAAATGATCGCACCGCTGGCTCTGACCATCTTTGTCTGGGTGTTCCTGATGAACCTGATGGACCTGATTCCAGTGGACCTGATCCCCTCTCTGCTGGGCTTGGTTGGTGTACATTTCCAGAAAATCGTACCCTCCACGGACCCCAATATCACCATGGGCATGGCCCTTGGTATCTTTATCCTGATGCTCTATTACTCGATCAAGATAAAGGGCTTCGGTTTCGTCAAGGAACTGACCATGAACCCGTTCAACCACTGGCTGTTTATTCCGGTGAACCTGTTTATGGAAGTGGTTGGCTTGCTGGCCAAGCCATTTTCACTCGGCCTGCGACTGTTCGGTAATATGTACGCAGGCGAGATGATATTCATCCTGATTGCAGCCCTGTTCAGTGCCGGTGTGGCCTGGATGCTGCCTGCGGGCTTGTTGCAAGTTGCCTGGTCGATATTCCACATTCTGGTTATCGTCCTGCAAGCATTTATCTTCATGGTGTTGACGATCGTATATCTCAGCATGGCTCATGAAGACCACTGATTTCACTTTAACTTTAGTTATTAACGCGAGGAGAAAAACATGCCTGAATTAATCTACGTAGCCGCTGCCCTTATGATGGGCCTGGGTGGTCTGGGCGCCGCAATCGGTGTTGGTCTGCTGGGTGGCAAGTTGATCGAAGGATCTGCTCGCCAGCCTGAACTGGCTCCGAAACTGCAGGTTACCTTCTTTCTGGGCGCCGGCCTGGTAGACGCGATCCCCATTATTGGTGTTGGTATCGCGATGTACCTGATCTTTGTTGTCGCAGGTTAATACGACAACCGACGGGAATGGGGCTGCCCTGAGCGCGGCCCTCAATAATCTGTGAGGAGCAAGGCGTGAATATTAATCTTACGCTTATCGGGCAGATGATAGCCTTTG
>QNFS01000129.1 GCA_003646415.1 Gammaproteobacteria bacterium | reverse complement strand
TCTACAGGTTGGTAGGTTACGTATTTTTCTCTGGCACCAATAACATCCGTATTTTTCTTGCCGTCCGTTATCTTGACTACCGCATCCAGTTTTTTATAGCGGGCATAAATAATGCCATCGCGGCGTGCTTCACTAATACTGCCCTTGGCGCCCACTTCGATATGGTCACTGATGGCGTGGGCGAGTGGGATTATAATCTGTTCATTGGCTATAGTTACTTGCGCAGAGCCCTCGATATCTTCAATAGTGAGCATGTTCAATAACCATTGCGGCCTTTTTCCCTTGTTACCGAACATTGCCACAACAGGTCTGGAATCAGCAATATTGATCCGGGCCTCGACATCCAGCTGCAGCGGTTTTTTCCAGGTGGTCTGTCCACGTGCTAGCAGAAAGCGGGCCGACCAGTTATCTTCATCGAATTGCTCCTTTTCACCAATAACCTGCATATTGTTCAGGTGCAATTCGGAACCGCTGATGTCGAACATCATATCTGCGGGAACACCTCCCGCCAGCTTGATGTTGGCAGTGAGGTCGCCCCTTACGGATTGATCATCGGTGCGCATTTCAAGACCGGTAGACTCCAGGCGGACCCAGCCGCTGGCATCTTCATCCTGTAACAGGATATCCGCACGCAGAGAAGCGGAGCCGTTGGTGATTTGGAAGGGTGAACCAGGAGGTAGATAGCTGCTAAAAATTGACATGTCAGTGACATCGGCTGATTGGATTTTAAATGCGAGGAAGGGTTCTCTCTCCGCCTTCTCCAGGTACATATCTTTTACGGCGACCTGCAGATTCAAATTGACGTTCTCTATGTAAGTCTCTGCTTCATGCTGTCGCATCAAATCAGCTTCGCGTAACACCACCTCCACAAACCAATCCGGGCCGGGGTCTCCTTCATCCACACGCATGGTGATTTTGCCCTTGCCATTACTTCTGTAGTCGAGAATGTCAATCGCCAGGGAATCCGACAAGACCTCTATGTCAGTGCCGGCTGTCGCCTGACCGGATTCGAGTTTGATAACCCCGTTTAATTCTCCCTCCCCCGTGACGCTGGTGAGGTAGTTGTTATTGAACAAAACCCCCAACCATTCCAGGCTGGAAGTGCTGCTTTCGAACTCCATAAATCCACGTAAGTTGCCAAGAAGCTCTTTGCCATCGGTGTCGCCTGCCAGTTGAAGATTATCCGTAAGGTTCTTTGCTGCCAGCTTTTCATCCTCGTCCAGAGCGCTAAAACCGCCGGCATTGATAATAAATGATGTATTCCAGGGCGCGGCATCACGACGACCATCCATCAGCAGATGGGCGTCATTGAGCTTGATATAGCTGCCGGCAATACTTGTAATGCTGGTAGAGACGGAGGTGTTTTTCAGTTTGAGCGCAGCGTCGAGATTGGAGTCAAAGCGGTACTGTCTGGCACCGATATCAGCCCTTTGTGAACTGATCGAGATGTCGATATCAATGGCGTTGGCCGACAGGCTGGCCATTCCGCGTAAATTGCCCTCCCCACCATACAACTCAAAAGGCCATTTTTCTGGAAGATAATGCTCAAACAGCGCCAGGTCAGGTGCGGCCAGGCCCTGCACAAAAAATGATAAATTACGGTTCTTATCCAACTTGTCGGGGGCTTCAAACAAAGAGTTGGATCCGGTCATTTTCAGTTCCAGATTCTCCCCTGTCAGCACAGGGCTATTATCTCCGATATGAGTCACTTCCAGGTTCTTGTACCGCACAACGAGATTGAGTAGGTTGGATTCTACCGGCCCTGCGACCAG
The DNA here is from genome assembly GCA_003646415.1 of Gammaproteobacteria bacterium. Taxonomy (GTDB): domain Bacteria; phylum Pseudomonadota; class Gammaproteobacteria; order Pseudomonadales; family Halieaceae; genus JBALVO01. Next base: position 5,408 of record QNFS01000129.1, on the reverse strand, counting down.
TTCCACGTTGCCTCGACCGAGAATATTGTGCCCCATGATGTCGATCGTCAGGTTGTCCGCATCGACAGCAAGATCAGTGCCGTGCAGAACTTCTCCCCGCTCAAGGGCAATGTGCCCATCGAGCTGCCCACTGCCGTCTATGGTCATCTGGTTGAAATTTTGGGTGTACAAATTGATAAACGCCAGGCTGTTGACATTAATGCTGATGCCAGCGTCCAGCACCAGGTGTTTGAGTAATTTGATGCCCTTATTTTCCTTTGGTACAAAAGGATCAAACGCCAGTACACCCCTCACCGCCCCTTGTTTGAATACCTCGTTGTCGCCATTGGTGTACAGTGTGTCCAGTCTCACATCAAACTGGCTATTGTTCAGGGAAAAGGGCCCGCCCCGGGTTTCAAACGTAAGATTCGTGCTGAAGTTGCCCTCGGCCTGGCCCTTGAACTGCATGATCCAGTAGCTGTGATGACCACTGGCGCTGATGTTATCAATGGCAAGACGCCAGGGCCGCTTATCCTTTCGGGGTGTGGTTACCGCCGGGGCCATTTCCCGCCCGCTGATGTCCGGAAAGAAGGCAATACTGTCTGTATAGTCCCTGTCAGCCTTCAGCAATGGGCGTTGCCTATAGTTGACATTGGTCACGGCAACATCGCTGAAGCTGACCCGCTTCAGTACCAGTGGCAGAATGGAAATCGAGGCCGAGGCAGATGATGCGTCAACCTGCCATTGCTGTGAGCGGGACTGGCCATTGGCGGAAACGCCACTAACATGCACCCTGAAGGGGTACCATGTCCACGCGTTATCCCAGGAGACATGGAATTTTTCCGGCTTGACGTAATTTATCAACGATTGGGTGGCGGGCAACTGCAATGCCAGGTTGAATACCGCGAGATAGGCAAGCTGCGCGATGACCACGGCCCGGATTAGTCTCTTGCTCCAATGTGATTTTACGATTTTGCTACCCACGTGCCTCGTCCCGGTGGTTTCTGAGTGGTTAGTATAGTGGCTAGTATATATGCTGCCAGTAGAACATTTAGGTGAAAAGAAACTAAGGCAGGCCTATAATGGTGGAGCCAGACCCGAAAAAACAAGAGGAAAAAATGGAATACAACCCGGATGAGCATAGCTTGCAGTGCCCCAAATGCGGGCATGGTATGGAAGAAGTTATCTACGACGATATTGTCATAGACCGCTGTACCCACTGCGTAGGGCTTTGGTTTGATGCAGACGAAGCTTATGATCTAAAGAGTAAACCGGGCAGTGAGGCGGTGGACACAGGTGATCCAGGTGAAGGTCAGAAATGGGATAGCCGAGTGGACATTAACTGCCCGCGCTGTGGCAAGAAAATGGAAAAGACCGCCGACCCCAAGCAGATACATATCTGGTACGAGTCTTGCTCTGACCACGGCATGTTCATGGACGCCGGGGAGTTCACCGATTTTAAACAGGAATCTCTGTTGGACTTTTTCCGCGGATTAATAAAGGGCAAGCGCAGTAGGGTCGCCCCTTAATCAGCCTAGAGGCCGGCACCCTGTCGGTTCAGGTGAGGGCAGAGGGCTTATGGGGCCGGTTACAGTAGAAGTTCGAGGGCGGATTACCATCGTGAGCATCACGCGGCCCGAGGTACGCAATGCTGTGGATGGCGAGACCGCCAGGGCATTGGCGGCGGCATTTTGTGAGTTTGATGCCAACCCTGAAAGCGATGTGGCGATCCTTTACGGTGAGTATGGCACCTTCTGCGCCGGAGCGGACCTCAAGGCGCTCGCGGCGGAATCCGGTAGCAACCGGCTTACCCCTGAGGGTGACGGTCCCATGGGGCCGTCGCGTATGGTGTTGGGCAAGCCGGTTATCGCCGCTGTCGCCGGTCATGCGGTGGCCGGTGGCCTGGAACTGGCCCTGTGGTGTGACCTGCGGGTGGTGGAGCGCAGCGCCATTATGGGTGTATATTGCCGTCGATGGGGCGTGCCGTTGATAGATGGCGGCACCATCCGCCTGCCGCGGTTGATCGGTCACAGCCGGGCCATGGATCTTATTCTTACTGGTCGTCCGGTGGATGCTGAGGAGGCTTTGCAAATGGGCCTGGCTAACCGGGTGGTTGCGGATGGGGAGGCGCTACCGTCTGCCCTGGAACTGGCGCAGCAGCTGAGTCGTTTTCCCCAGAACTGTCTGCGTTCCGACCGGCTCAGTGCCTGCGAACAGTGGGGGATGACGCTGGAAACCGCCCTGGCCAACGAGTTCGAGCGTGGTATGAGCGTAATTGACTCCCGTGAAACTGTGGTCGGGGCCGGCCGCTTTGCCTCGGGCAGGGGACGTCACGGAGACTTCGATAATATCTGAATTGAGGGCGCCATCAACCGGACCTGGCAGGGATGACGCCACCCTGTACGCCGGCAGCCTGAGTGACTGGTGTGCGTACCTTTAATCCCCTGTGCGGGGCTGATCAGTGCACTAACCCAGACTAAAAGGAAGGCTGTCTATTTTAGTGGCTGGTTTGTTAATATTTTATCGCCAACACGGTGGCTAACAGCTTCGAAGAAGCCCTCCAGAATGGAGTAGACTACTGGCACTACCACCAATGTGAGCAAGGTTGAGGACAGCATTCCGCCAATTACCGCAATGGACAGCGGGCCGTTGGTTTCATGTCCAGCGCCAAAGCCCAGTGCCGCGGGCAGCATGGCCAAAATAACGGTAAAGGAAGTCATCAAGACCGGCCGCAGGCGAATCGGGCAGGCTTCAATTAGTGCCTCGTCAATTTCTTTACCGGCATCGCGACGCTGATTGGTCAGGTCGACCAGCAAAATGGAATTTTTGGCAACCAGACCAACCAGTAGCACCAGACCAATCATTGAATAGACGTTCAGGGTGTTATTGGTAAACCAGAGCAGGGCAATGCCACCTATCATTGCCAGTGGCTGGGCGGTCATAATAATTAAAGGCTGTAAATACGAATTGAACTGACTGGCCAGTACCATGTAAAGCAATATCGTTGCCAGTGTAAAGGCGAACATCATATTGCGCGCCGTTTTGCCGAATTCCTCGGCTTGACCTCTAAACTTCAAGGTGTACCCAACAGGTAGTATCTCATCAGATAGTCTCTTTACCGTATCAATAGCCTCTGCCAGGGGCAGTGACGGTTTACCGTAAAAGGGTGCCGAGTAGCGCAGGTCGTAGCGCGAAATCGAAGCTGGCCCCAGGGTCTCCTCGAGTTTGGCAACGGTGTCAATGCGGATCATGGTGCCGGTACGTGAACGAAGGTAAATACGGTTGATATCGTCAGCGGACTGAAAGTGGCCGCTAGCTGATTTAACGCGTACATCGTAGCGTTCGCCATCGCCGGGGTCATCGTTAAATTTGGCGACATTCATGCCTCCGACCATGACGTTGACCGCCTCGGCGATGTCTTTGGTAGAAAAACCCAGATCAGCGGCGCGAACGCTGTCGACGCGCAATTGATATTGGGGCAAGGCCAGATTGAGATCGAGATCAATATAGCCAATGCCATCAACCGATGAAAGCATTTCCTCGAGTTGATAGGAGAGGCGAGCGACTTCATCAAGATTGGGGCCAGTAATGACAAACTGCAGGGGTTCGCCGCGCTGGCCGCCCATTTTGGGTCTGGGAGCCGCAAAGGCTTTGGCGCCGGCGATGGTTGCAAACTTCTTGGTCAGAATCGCAATTAATTCTTGCTGGGTTTGCTCGCGCTCGGCGGCAGGCGTCATGCGCACAAATCCCGTCCCCGTTGTTACCTGACGGCCGCTGGTGCCAACGCCAAAGAAGTAGCTCATAATCACATCGTCATGCTCGGCCAGAATGGCTTCGACTTCAGCCAGTCGGTCGCTGGAATACTCCAGCCCGGAGCCGAGGGGCATGCGTATGATGACCATAAAACTACTTTCGTCCTGCACCGGAGAGAACTCCTTGCCGATATCCTTGAGGAAGAAGGTACAGCCAACAACCACTAACCAGGCAATGAGTACCACGGTCCAGCGAAAACGCAGGGTCAGCTCCAGTAGTCTTGCATAAAAAGACTCCATGGCGCGAAAGCTTTTTTCCAGCCAGTAGTAGAGGCCACCGCTGTGTTCTTCCACTTGCAAGTACTTTGAACAGAGCATGGGTGTCAGGGTCATTGAAACGAACCAGGAGACCAATACGCCAACGGTAACCACTACAGCAAAGGAGGAGAAAAACTGGCCGATAATCCCGCCGAGAAAGATGACCGGGACGAAAATGGCGACCAGTGACAGAGTTGCCGCAAGTACCGGAAAGACCACTTCAGCGGTGCCGTGAATGGCGGCGGACCGGGGGTCGGAGTCGATGGATTCGCGATGGCGGTATATATTTTCCAACACCACAATGGCATCGTCCACCACAATGCCAATTAACAGTAGCAGCGCCAGCAGCGTCATGGAGTTGAGGGTGTAACCGAGGAAGTAAATCCCGGCGACGGCGCCAAACAGTGAAATAGGGATGGCAACGGATATAATAATGGTGGAGCGAATACTCTTGAGGAAGATCCAGACCACGAAGGCGGTGAGCAGGGTGCCGAGAATCAGGTGTTCTTCCAGGGCGCTAACCATCGCACGGACAAATAGTGAATCATCTGAGGCGATTGTCAGTTCCATTCCGGGTGGAAGTTGTGGTCGAATTTCCGAGTTAATGCGACGCGTCACTTCATCGATGATTTCGACGGTGTTGGCATTGGAAATTTTGGCGATGCCCAGCCCTACGGTGGGCTCGCCATTAACCCGGGCGAGACTGCGAGGGTCGGCCATACCGTCCTCTATCTCCCCGATAAGACCAAGCTTTATTGGCGCTCCGTCCCGATAGGCGACCACCAGATTTTCCAACTCATGGGGCTTGTGATACTCCATGTCGAGTTTCACCATGTGCTCGGTTTGATCGCTGACCAGAAAGCCCCCGGGCATCATGAAGTGCTCGTTTCTGATAGCGGCCAGCACCTCCGCCGTGGTGACGTTGAAGGCTGCCATGCTGTCGAGGTTCAGATTAATGCGGATGGTGCGCTCGCGGCGTCCGCCAATTTGCACCCGGCCAACGCCGTTAATGGTTTCCAGGTTCTTTTTAATGATGTTGATGGCGTAGCTGTTGAGTTGCTGTATTGTGCGGTCGCCCTTCAGGGCTAACCACATGATAGGAGAAGCGCCAAATTCGAGTTTGGCAACGATGGGTGGATCGGCATCGTTCGGTAGCTGGTTGATGACCTGATTGACCTTGGATTGCACTTCGTCAAAGGCGACGTCGATATCCTTATCCATATCAAAGGTGATAACCACTCTGGAGTTGCCCGGGGAGGAAGTCGAAGAGATATGTTCAATGCCCGGTACCGCGTTAACGGCGGTTTCGATAATGTTGGTGATAGAGGCGTCTATGACACCGGGGTTGGCGCCAACCAG
>QNFS01000128.1 GCA_003646415.1 Gammaproteobacteria bacterium | reverse complement strand
TATGGAAGGCATGGAAGGTATGGAAGGCATGGAAGGTATGGAAGGTATGGAAGGTATGGAAGGTATGGAAGGTATGGAAGGTATGGAAGGTATGGAAGGTATGGAAGGTATGGAAGGTATGAAATAGAGTGTCTGTGTTTCCCATGTAATGCAACGATCGCCGGGTTGTCGCTCGATACCCGGCTTTTTTGGGGAGTTCAAATGACATCCTCGCTTCCACGATACATATTTTTGCTTATAAGCTGCGGCCTCGCGACGCTGCTGCCCGGCACCCTGCTCGCAGGCGAAGTGGATTACGCCGGCGCCAGAGGTGACCCGATTCACTTCTCCCCTGCGATAGAATCCGCAACAGACGATCAATGCTTGAGCTGTCACGGCGAAGTCCTGGAAAGGAAACCGCTTGCCTCGTCACCGGCGGGTGTTGCGGCCAGCGATACACTGGCCTGGTACCAGACTCTCGACACCTATGAGGGTGAACAAGACACATTTCATCGCCGACACCTGGTGACGCCACTGGCAGAACGCCTGATGGACATGCGCTGCACGACCTGCCACCAGGGTAGCAACTACCGTGAGGAAGCACCTGTTCCTCCGAGCGCTGATGCCGGTTTCACCCTGAGAAAAGCCGTGGACCCCAATGTGTGCCTGATGTGTCATGGCAAATTCAACTATCAGGCGATGGGCCTGCCCATGCCGTGGACTGACATGCGTGAGTCCATGAATAATAATTGCCTCACGTGCCATGCCACGTTCAGGACCAATCGCCACCAGGTTAACTTTCTGCACCCGGACGAGATCGAGGTTGCTGGTGCGGAGTCTGGCGATGTCTGCTATGGCTGCCATGGTGGCAGAGCCTGGTATCGTGTGAGCTATCCCTATCCCCGACACTCCTGGCCAGGCATGCCCCCGGTCAAGCCTGACTGGGCAAAAAACCGACCTGAAAAATCCGACCCCCGATTTCTGGAGTAAAGATGCGAAAACTGGATGAGTTGCTTACCGGTAAATTCCTGACATCCCGGCGTTCCTTCCTCAAGCGCGGCACCGCCGGCGGTGCCGCGCTGGCTGCGTCCGGGCTTGTAGAAACAGGAACCGGCAATAAAGCCCACGGCTTCGCCTATGAGCCTTATCCGCGGGATGATGAACTGGAAACCGTGGTGACCAGCTGCGCCCACAACTGTGGATCACGCCATATGCTGGTGGCGCACAAAAAGGGCGATGTCATTGTCAGGCTGTCATCAGATGACGGCAGGTACCAGGCCGACGGTCACTTTGGAAAGGATACCGAGCAGGAACCCCAGCTCAGGGCGTGCCTGCGAGGCCGTTCATATCGCCAGCGTATCTATTCAGCCGAACGGCTACTATATCCCATGATGCGAGTCGGTGAGCGCGGCGAAGGTCGATTCAAGCGGGTATCCTGGGAGGAAGCGCTCACTCACGTCGCCAACAAGATGGTGGAACTCAAGGAAAAGTACGGCCCCACAGCCTTGCTGGACCAAAGTTACGCCGGTGCCTCTTATGGCGTGCTGCACAAGTCCGACCAGATCGAGGGCCTGTTGGGACGTTTCCTCGGTATGTTTGGTTGCCGCACGAGTTCCTGGTCGGTTCCTTCTTACCAGGGCACGACTTTCAGTTCGCGGATGACCTTCGGAACCATTAATGATGGTAACGAAGACGACACCTTCGCGCACTCGAAGCTGATTATCATGTGGGGCTGGAACCCCGCTTACACTTTCCATGGCGGCAATACCTTTTACTACATGCGCCTTGCCAAGCAACGCGGCTGCAAGTTTGTTCTGGTCGACCCGCAATATACTGATTCAGCTGCCGCCTACGATGCCTGGTGGATTCCCATCAAGCCGAACACCGACGCGGCAATGCTGGCGGGGATGGCCCATTATATTTTTACCGAGGGGCTGCAGGACCAGGAGTTTATCGACAAGTTCTGCCAGGGGGTCGACAAGGGCACCATGCCAGACTGGGCGAGTGATAGGGAAAACTTCAAGGATTACATTCTCGGCAAGTCCGACGGCCAGCCAAAGAGCCCGGAGTGGGCGGAGCCCATCTGCGGGGTCAAGGCCAGTGATATCAAAAAGCTTGCCAAAATGTATGCGACCACCAAACCCGCCGCACTGAAAGCCGCCTGGGGTCCCGGACGTAACGCCTACGGCGAGCAGTACAATCGCATGGCGGCCGCAGTGCAGACCATCACCGGCAATATCGGCGTGCTGGGCGGCTGTGCCGAGGGTGTGGGCAAGGCCTGGAAGCCCAAGGGAATCGCCTACCCTCACGAGAAAGAGAACAAGAACATCTGGTTTGCATCAATCAAGTCAGACCGGTGGGCACACTGCGTGCTGAACTACCCCAACGTGAAACGTGAAGAACTGGGCCTGTGGCCCAGGTCGGACGATCTAGACGGCGTCCCTCCCAACATCCGTGGCATATTCTGGCACGGGTCGGACTGGCTTAATCAGCTCACCAACGTCAACAAAGAAATCAAGGCCATTCAAAAACTCGATCTCGTGGTCTGTATGGATTCCACCATTACCCCCTCCGGCCTGTGGGCAGATGTGTTGTTGCCGATATCCACGCACTTTGAGCGCCATGATGCTGCCCTGCCCTGGTATAAGGGACATTACTATATCCATCGGCCCAAGGTGATCGAGCCGATGGGTGAAAGCAAAACAGATTTCCAGGTCTTTACCGAGCTGGCCTATCGGCTGGGTTTCGGCCCCGCGTACAACCCCAAGGCCGAGCGCGGCTATTTTGACGACAATAATGCAACCGACGAGGCCTACCTCGCGGAATGGTGGACAACAAAAGTCATGGCCAAACAGGGCGTGACCATGCCCTGGGAGGAGTTCAAGGAGCGGGGTGTGTACAAGTTCAAGCTTGCCAGGCCTCACGTGGCATTCCAGGACCAGATCGAGAAAGGTACCCGCTTCCGGACACCGTCCGGGAAGATTGAAATCTTCTCTACCAAGCTGGCGAAAATTAAAAACTGGAAGCGCACCCAGTATGGCTATGAAATTCCTGCTATCCCCAAGTGGATTGAGCCCTGGGAGTCATTGAACAGCCCGAAGACAGCTAAATTTCCCTTTCACCTGATCTCACCGCATCCCAGATGGCGCACACATTCCATTTTTCACAATTGCTCATGGTTGAGGGAGGTCTACGAGCAGGAAGTCACCGTCAACGCCAGTGACGCCAGGCGCCTGGGTATCAGCACCGGCGATACCGTCGAGGTCTGGAACGATCGCGGCAGGGTTGTTGTTCCCGTCTATGTGACCGAGCGCTGTATGCCGGGAGTCGCCGTGCTGTATGAAGGCGCCTGGATGGATCTTGATGAAAATGGTGTGGACCGAGGTGGCAACCCGGATTTCCTGACCCTGGACGAGCCCAGTCCGGCGGGAGCCTTTGCCTACAATACGGTGCTTGCCAATATCAAGAAAACAGACCTTGTTCACCGGCCGGGCTGGGACCAACTGGCAACCTCGCGATCCCAGGTATTTCGTCGGGATCAATAGGTCGTATTCGGGAGTACTAGCTCAATGGCTACAGAAATGGACAAGAAACAAATCAGGGAAGCGATACAACGCCGCATCAGGGCCGTCTATGAGCCGGTCGAGCCTGACGAGCAGTTGGGCTTTATCCACAATAATGTGGACTGCATCGGCTGTCGCGCCTGCGAAATTGCGTGCAAGGACAAGAATGGCCTGGACGCCGGGCCCAGGTTCCGCAGGGTTCAGTACATCGAGGGCGGCACTTATCCGGATGTGTACGCCTATAAAATCAATATGTCATGTAACCACTGCGCTGAGCCTGCCTGCCTGCCGACCTGTCCCACCGGTGCGATATTCAAGCGAATGAAAGATGGCGTTGTCGATATCGATTCCACGCTGTGTATCGGCTGCAGACGCTGTGAAGCTGCCTGCCCCTACGGTGCGCCGCAATTCGACCCACAGGACAACCTGGTTAAGAAATGCAATATGTGTGTGGATGAGCTTGATGCCGGCAGAAAGCCCTACTGTGTGATGGCCTGCATGATGCGGGTGCTGGATATCGGCCCGATAGACAAGCTGTGGTCTGGAGAGTGGCAGACCACCGCCCTGGGGCCGAACGAGACGCCGGTCAAAGCGGTTAAAAATCTGGCTGACCCGGAGCTGACCAAGCCGTCCATCGCTTTCGTGCCCCATCGCAATGGCAAAGTGGACAAGTAGTGAAGGAAGAAGCTCACGAAATTGAGAAGCCCGCTAAACTGCCGGCCGGCTTGTGTCTGGCACTGAGTGACGAGTTACAGGCACTCGCCCTGATTCACCGTCGCGAGGCCAGCGATACTTTGCTTGACTATCTCAGGGACGCCGGGTTTCCACAGAACATGTCACTGAAACTTGTCTCAGACGATGCTCGAACAGGAGCAGAGCTTCTTGGGGGGGCAATTCTAGATCTGTCTTCGCCACTCAGTCCCGGGGAAAGCGATGAACTTGCTGCCGATTATGCCGCCATCTATCTTAATCACGGTTACCAGGCTTCACCTTACGAGTCTGTTTGGCTGACTGAGGAGCATCTGACCCAGCAAGAGCCAATGTTTCAGGTGAGGCAACAGTATAGAACTTACGGGCTTGCCGTGCCCGACTGGCGAATAATCCCGGATGACCATATCAGCTTCCAACTGGAGTTCATTTCCAGGGTGTTGGCGCTGAAACCCGACCCGCCAATTAATGTGGCGGCGGAGTTCATGGACCAGCACCTGCTTCGTTGGGTGGGAGAGTTTGGCGCACGGATCAGCGTACGATGTGCCACGCCATTTTATGCTGGGGCTGCACTATTGACCGCTGCGTACTGTGACACGCTCCGCGATATCCTGGCAGCCGCGCTCGGTACCGCCCGACCTGCACCCGAGGAAATCGAGAAGCGGGACAAAGAGTCAGGAGAAGCTGAACCCAGGATTCCACTGGTCTACATTCCCGGTACTGAGCCGTCCTGGTGACGGATTTCCAGTTCTACCATTGAGCTACACTCGCTCTATCACGGTGGTGATACCCTGTCCGAGCCCGATACACATGGTGGATACACCCAGGGTCAGGTCGCGGTCCTGCATCACCGTGAGCAGGGAGCCGGTGATACGGGTGCCAGAGCAGCCGAAGGGGTGGCCCAGGGCGATAGCGCCGCCGTGTACATTCACCTTGTCTTCCATATCGTCCAGTAACTCCAGATCCTTCAGTACTGGCAGTGCCTGGGCCGCGAAGGCCTCGTTCAGCTCGACCATCTCGATATCCTGCATGGTCAGGCCCAGTTTCTTCAGCACTTTGCGCGTTGACGGTACCGGACCATAGCCCATGATAGAAGGATCGACACCGGCCAGGGCCATGCCTTTAACTTTCGCGATGGGCGTCAGGCCCAGGGCCTGGGCTTTTTCAGCGGACATCATCAGCATGGCGGAGGCGCCATCGGAAATCTGCGAGGATGTGCCAGCGGTGACTGTGCCCCCCTGCGGGTTGAAGGAGGGTGGCAGGGCCGCCAGGCCTTCCAGGGTGGTTTCCGGACGGATGGTTTCGTCAGTGGTGACCGCAATCAGCGCGCCGTTCTCGTCGTGGCCCTCGATGGGGATGATCTCGCGCGCGAATTTGCCTTCCACTGTGGCTTTGTGGGCCAGCTGGTGGGAGCGTAGACCGAGCTTGTCCTGATCTTCCCGGCTGATGCCGTGCAGGATGGCCAGGTACTCAGCGGTCATCCCCATCATGCCTGCGGCCTTGGCCACAGAGCGGCCCATACGCGGGTTGGGGTCCGCGTTCGCGGGATCCATCATCGAAAGGTGGCCCAGGTGCTCGACACCACCCACCAGGTAGATGTCGCCGATGCCCGACATGATGTTGGCCGCCGCGCTCTGCAGGGCTGACATGGAGGAACCGCACAGGCGGTTTACGGTCTGCGCGGGGACAGTGTGTGGTAACCCTGCGTTCAGCGCGATCATACGCGCCAGATTCATGCCCTGTTCGCCGCGCTGGATAACGCAGCCCCAGATCAGGTCATCGATGTCGACAGGGTCCAGTGCCGCATTGCGCGCCAGCAGGCCATTGATGACTTCTGCGGACAAATCGTCCGCCCGTACGTTGCGGAAGCAACCGTTCTTGGAACGCCCCATGGCTGAGCGGGCGTAATCTACAATCACTGCGTCTCTTGGGTTCAAACTCACAGTACTTCTCCTTTAATTAGCCCGTAACTCAATAGTATGTTTCGCCGTTGGCGAGCATTTCTTTCATGCGTTCAGTCAGCTCATAGGCCTTGCCCAGGTGAGATAACTTCTTTGATGCCTCGGCGATGTGGGCCATGCCCTCGGTGTCCATCCAGCGGAAGATGCCGCCACGGAAGGGAGGGAAGCCAATGCCATAGAGCAGGGCCAGGTCTGCTTCAGCGGGGGTGCCGACGATGCCTTCTTCCAGGCAGCGGGCCATCTCGATGGCCATGGGCAGCATCATGCGGGCGATGACGTCCTCACGTTCAAACTCTGTGCGCTCGCCACAGACGGGATCGATCAGGTCGTATATCTCTTCATCTACGACTTTCTTCGGCTTGCCGCGCTTGTCAGTTACATACTCGTACATGCCCTTGCCGTTTTTCTGGCCGAAGCGGTTGTTCTCGAACAGCACCTCAGTGGCGCTCTTGAAGTCAGGTTGCATACGATCCGGGAAGCCCTCGGCCATCACCTGGGCCGCATGCACACCGGTGTCGATACCCACCACGTCCATCAGGTAAGCGGGACCCATGGGCCAGCCCCAGCGCTCCATGACCTTGTCCACGGCCTGGAAGTCGGCGCCATCGCGCAACAGGGCGTTGAACCCGCCGAAGTAGGGAAACAGAACCCGGTTTACGAGGAATCCGGGGCAGTCGTTCACTACAACGGCTTTTTTGCCCATTTTGTTGGCGTAGGCCACGGTGCGGGCCACGGCGGCGTCGGAGGTCATTTCGCCGCGTATCACCTCTACCAGCGGCATGGCGTGTACCGGGTTGAAGAAATGCATGCCACAGAAGTTTTCCGGACGCTCCAGGTTTGTCGCCAGGCGGGTAATGGAGATGGTGGAGGTGTTGGAGGCCAGTACGGCATCCTTGTTGATCTGTTTTTCGGCCTCGGCCAGTACGATGCCCTTGACCTTCTCGTTCTCGATGACGGCCTCAACCACGATGTCCACGTCCTCAAAGCCGGCATAGGTCAAGGTGGGGTCGATACTGTTGAGAGTATCGCCCATCCGGGCG
>QNFS01000127.1 GCA_003646415.1 Gammaproteobacteria bacterium | reverse complement strand
TGCCTGTGGGAAGCGGGCGTCCAATCTCCGCCCGGATTATGTCACCGGCAAAGGGAGTTCACCGGTGGAGGAGTGTCCTGAGAATGTGCCGGTGGATTGCAATCTACTGTTGGAAGCAACACCCAGGCTCACAGATTGCAATGGCTCGGTACCGTGGCTGATGCGTTGGCTGCAGAGATGTGCCTTGACTATCTCATACAACAGGTCAACCGACTCGTGAAGACCTATCAGGCTGGCGGTCAGCGGACCCGGATGGAAATGACTGATTTTCGGACCGGTGCGACCGCTGAAATTTCCCGGACGCTTGATCAGATCGTCAGAGAACAAGAAACGGCGCATGCTGCCAACACTGGCGATCCCAGAGAGTTGATGGTGGTCAGCAAGCGGCAAGCGATTCGAGCGCGCTTCGACGTGCGGTACGGAACTCGCAGAGGCCGCGCCGTTGGGGACGGTTACACAACAGGAGAGGCTGCTGCCAAAGGGGTTGGCGTTCGGCGGAGCGTCCACGGCTCCGGAGGGCCAGCGGGGTATTTGGGTAGGGCGTGCAAAACGTGCAAATTGCCGGTTAAGGAAAGTGAGCAATTTCAATGAGTTAAAATTTTGAAATGACAGCATCAATTCCAATGTTTTCAATCGCTTAGACCCTCTGAGCGGATAATTACACCCGCTTATGTTCTGGAAGCCATAGTATGAATTTACGGAGATGAAGGTTGAAGCTTTTAGACCAACAATCTTGCATTCCTGCTTTGTATGTTTACTATACGATGATTCGCAGCTGCTACATGGATGTACAATCGAATGGAACTTGGTAATTGTGGGGGCAAGCGCGCCCTAGCTGGATTAGCCTCAACTTTTCTCTCTCTTGCGCCTATTTCTTCTGCTTCGGCATCTGAGACATCCCTCTGCGAATTGATGCCGATCGCCGTGGAGCAAACGGTGCTTCAGCCCTTAGCCCCGGGTGATACTGTTTCAGAATTGTCGATACGCCAAGGAGACGGCCATTTTGGATGGCTGACCTGGGTTGGTAGCCCCAGTTCACCGGTCTTGGCGGCCAGCCTGATCCTTCCGGGTGACAGTGACACCTACATCAGTCCAGATGATGCCGCTGATAATATTCTGAATCCAGGCGACTGGGTGCAGGGCTCTCCCGGTGTAACGGGTAGCAATGCCGTTAAAGCAGCCCTCAACGCGCTACTCAATGTGCCTATCGATGTTCCGGTGTGGGATCTGGATAGAAGCTCGGGCAATAACTTCGACTACCATGTCGTCACCTTCGCCACTATTGCGCTGACGGAATATCGCCTGGACGGCCAGGGTTGGCTTTCATTTACCTATTTGGGTGAAAAAAATTGCTTTAACACGTCGCCGGTTGCGGGCGATCTGGCTTATCAAGTGGATGAAGAGCAATCTGTCGCGGTGACGCTGACCGCTACTGATGATGATGGGGATTCTCTGAGCTATGTGGTTCAGGCAAACCCGGTCAATGGCCAGTTGTCTGGCACACCCCCCGATCTCTCTTACATGCCGGCGTCGGATTTTAACGGCACCGACAACTTCAGCTATCTGGCCAATGATGGCCAGGAGGATTCCAATACTGCGGTTGTGACCATTACGGTTAATCCCGTGAACGACGCCCCCGTTGCCTTCAATCAGCAATTGGAGTTTGCCGAGGATACCAGCGTACCGGTGACACTGCAGGGGGAGGACGTCGATGGCGACAGTTTGACCTTTACGCAATTGACGTCGCCCGTACACGGCGTTCTGTCAGGCGCCGGTGCGGCCTATACGTACACACCCAATGCCAATTTCGTTGGTGACGACAGTTTTACCTTCAACGTCAATGACGGCCAGGTAGACTCCAATACTGCCACCGTGTATCTCACCACTAATCCGGTGAATGACGCACCGGTGTCCGAGAATGGCAATATCAGCACGCTGGAAGACGAGCTGGTGGAGATTACCCTGGTCGCAAGTGATATTGATGGTGATGATCTAAGCTATTCTTTGCTCGCCGCTCCTGCGCATGGGGCTGTGCAGTTTGTCAGCACCAATATCCTCGAATACCAACCTGCTGCGGGCTTTTATGGTGCCGACCAGCTCACCTTTTTTACCAGCGACGGCCTGCTGGATTCCAATGTCGCTACCATTGCCATTGAGGTGATTGAAAGGAACAGGGCACCACAGATTACCACCACAGCCATGGGTGAGTCTGTACAGCGGGAGCAGTATCTGTATCAGGTTGAAGCCACCGATCCGAATATCAACGATACCCTGGCGTATCAGCTTGATCGAGGCCCAGTTGGCATGGCCATTGACAGTGCGACAGGCCAGATACAGTGGGCCACCGATGAGCAATATGTCAGTGGTTTGCGCAGTGTGAACAACTTCTGTGCACTGACCACCTATGACGAGCAATTTCGCGCACTTGATTTGACGTTTCTCACCGATATCACGGGCTCGGCGTCGCTGCCTGCCACTCTTCTCGACGTGCTCGTTGTCGCTTCCGAGTCAGAACTGGAGGGCCTTAACATCGGCAGTGAGACGAATCCCAATCAATATGGGTTGACGACCTTTGCAACATCCCCCAGTGCCATCTCTGTGAACGGTACTGAGTTATTTCCCGCAGCCATTTTTGCCAGCGCCAGCAGCCAGATTGCGACGGTTGCCGACGGTCCCGCCGACGGGCTGGCCGCTCTTCAAGCCGTGTTAAATCAATACCCCCTGCGTGCCTCGGTGGCCAAACACCTGGTACTGGGTGTTAACGAAACCCCTGCCACGGTCGACACTGCTGCAATGGCGGCCCTGACTGCACAACTGCAGGCGGAAGACTATAAGCTCTCCGTGATTGTGGACGCACGGTTTCAGTGCGACAACGGCGAGATACCCTGGGGTGTGGATGCCAACAATGTGGGCTACACAATGGATGGCGGGGAGATGGGTCATTGCGATAACCCGGTGCTGCTGGAAGGCGATAATACCGTACTGGCCACCTATGTGGAGCTGGCGCTCCTCTCGGGCGGCAGTGTTTGGGATATTTCTCGCGTACAGGCCAGTGAAAGCGACTTTGCCGCGCTGTTCAATGCATATCTGATTGACGCTGTGGTCGAACGGTTCTCTGTGCCCCAGGCAGATCTGGCGGTGGCTGAGATCACGCTGGACCCGACCAACCCCTTGTTGGGTAACGCTGTAGTATGGAATCGAGGGCTGGCGGCGGCCGGTCAATCCGTCAATTTGACGATCATCGGTTTGGCGGATGGTGTGGAATATCTCCTGCACGAAAGCGTTGTGGGTAACCTGGGCGCTGCGGAGGCCATGAACGTCGCATTTGCCCTTCCAGCCGATCTGCCACTCGAAAGCGTGTCGGTCTCGCTCAGTGAGTTGCCTGCGGTATTGGAGTGCGCGTCTGATAACAATAGCCTGATCGCACCGCTGGTATCTGTGCAGGTGGTCGATGCTGGTGGCCTGACCGACGAGCAGCATTACGCCCTCAATGTTTATGAGGCCAACGACGAGCCTGCGATTATTTCGGACCCTGTCACCTCTGCCCACATCGGGGAGGCCTATTCCTACTTTGTGCGTGGCGATGATCCTGATAAAGGCGATGTGTTGCGCTTTTCGCTGTTAGATGGGCCGGAAAGTATGTGGATACATCCGGTCACCGGTGAGATTCACTGGCTGCCAGCGGAATCAGATAGAGGGAATGTGATTGTTGAGGTACAAGTCTCCGATATCGCCGGTAGTGTGGCTGTGCAATCGTTCAGTTTGTCCGTGGATGACTTGAACCATGCCCCCGACATTATCACCACCGCCCCCGGTACTGCCGTGCTGGGTCAGCTTTATTACTACGACGTTAATGCCGTGGATGCCGATGGCGATACGCTCAACTATAGCCTGCTGTCCGCCCCGGTCGGGGCCGGTGTTGATGCGGCTACCGGTGAAATCACCTGGTCCGCTGACCAGCCTGGAACGGTAAGTTTCAGCGTACAGGTTGGTGACGGGCGCGGCGGTTTTGACAGCCAGCAGTTTGATGTCAGGGTGAGCCAGATGGCGGGCAACGAAGCGCCTTTTGCACTGCCCGGCAGCTATCAGACGCCACAGAACCAAATAGTCGACATTACGCTGAGCGGTGAAGATCCTAACGGCGATGTACTCGACTATACAATCGCGGTGCCACCGGCGCACGGAACGCTTATTGGGGAAGGCGCGAATCGTCAGTATCTGCCCGATAGCTTCTATGCGGGCCCGGATAGTTTTGAATTTTCGGTTGACGACGGTAGTTTGGGCTCGCTCCCTGCGCTGGTCAGTATTGAGGTTACAGATCAGAACAACGCACCGATTATTACCAGTGAGCCCGAGTTGCCGTTTGTATTGGAGCCCGCGTCTGGCATTGGCGAGCCGGTGACCCTGTTCGACTGGACGTCTGTCAACATGCATAGTGGGGGGCAGGGGGCCGCGAACTGGGTGGTCAGTAGTGACGGGACGCAGGTCGATCAAAAAAATAACTCTAGTTCCTACGCCTTTGTCAGTGACTTTGATGTCACTGAAAGCCAGATTTCTGGGACATTGCGCGTTACTACAACCTACGATGACGACTTTATCGGCTTCGTATTCGCCTGGCAGAACGATTACCAGTATTACGTCTTTGACTGGAAGGAGAATACGCGGACCAGCGGCCTTCGGGGCATGACGGTGAAGGCGGTGAATCTGGCGCCTGACGGCAGCGAAGGCGAGCCCGGGCTCTGGGCAACTTATCACTCCACATTCACGACCTTGTATCACAACAATATCCGCTGGTATCCCCATACCGACTATTCGTACACCCTCACATTTCACCCTGGTGAATTTACGATTACGGTGAAACAGGGAGAAACCGTACTGGACTCATTTACCATCCAGGACGATACTTTTGCCGAAGGCAAATTTGGTTTTTATAATCGTTCACAGGAAAAGGTGCGTTATCGCGGCTTCACCCGCGAGATACTCGCCAGTCGCGAATATATTTATCAGTTGGAAGCCTACGACCCGGATGGCGACGCGATTACCTATACCTTGTTGAGCGGCCCCGATGGCATGAGCCTGGATGCCAGTACAGGTCTTCTTACCTGGCAAACCACCTCGGAGAATGCGGGCAGTTATGAAGTCGTTCTCGAAGCCTCTGACCCCTCTGGTGCCAGTACGACACAGACATATGACCTGGTCGTGGTGGAAGAGGTACCGGTCATTACCACTGACCCCGCAGAGACTGCCCTGGCGGACCAACAGTACATCTACGACGTGGCGGCCTTTGACCCCAACCCCGATGACGAGCTGAGCTTCAGTCTCACTGATGCGCCGGTCGGGATGACGATTGATGCCCTGTCAGGCGTGATCGCCTGGTCGCCCACTCTGGCGGAACTCGGCGCTCATGATGTTGTTGTGCGCGTCACCGACACTGGGGGGTTTTTCTCTGAGCAGGCCTATGTACTGTTGGTGGCGGAAGTGCCACCCAATACCGCGCCTGAATTCACCAGTACGTCGCCTGGCAGCGGTGTTGTGGGTGGCGCTTATTCCTACACGCCGGCCGCCACTGACACCGATGGCGATACGGTGTCCTTCTCGTTGATCGATGTGCCTGCCGGCATGCAAATGTTCGATGGCGAAACCATCACCTGGTGGCCCACAGCGGATCAGGCCACCGAACACACTGTATTGCTGGAGGTCGGTGATGGCAACGGTGGCACTGCGGTGCAGGCATTCACCGTCGATGTCACCGGCACCGCGTCGAACCATGCGCCGGGCATTACTTCCCAGCCCGGCCAATCAATCCAGACCGGAAGCGAGTATGAGTACCGTGTGCAGGCGACAGATACCGATGGCGATGCCCTGACTTACTCTCTGGTACAGGGCCCGCCCGGCATGGCCATGGATGCTCAAGGCGTAGTGACCTGGACGCCGGTGGAAACTGGCTATTACACAGTGACGGTGCGTGTCGATGATGGGTTTGGGGCCTATGCCACTCAGTCTTTTGAGATTGCTGTCAGCAGTACATTGCTGAATGAAGCGCCGCAGGTCATTTCACAACCCGTGGGCGCGGCCTATCTGGGCGCCCGTTACGACTACCGCCTGCAGGCCACAGATGCAGACGGCGATCCCATCGTCTATTCGGTGGTGACCGGCCCTGAAGGCCTGGGTATCGATCCGTACACCGGCGTGTTGGACTGGGTGCCCAGCGACGTGCAATTGGGTGAGCATCCGGTTGCGCTGAAGGCCTACGACGGACGTGGTGGCAGTGCAACGCAGAGTTTCACGCTGACGGTGCTGGCCCTGTCGAACAACCTGCCGCCGCAGATCAGCAGCACACCCGCTACAACCACCAACGTGGGCGCATCCTACAGTTATCAGTTGGTCGCCCATGATCCGGAGGGGGACCCCCTCACCTACAGCCTGAACAGTGCGCCCGTCGGTATGACCATGGATGGGGCCGGGCATGTCACCTGGACCCCCATCGGCGGGCAGGAAGGCCTGCACGGCGTAGCGGTGACTGCCAGCGACGGCGCTGGTGGCACCGCCACGCAATCCTATACGTTGGCCGTGGACGATGGCACTGGGGCGATAGGTAACCTGCCGCCTGTGATCAGCAGCACACCGCCAAATCAGGTGAGCGCGGGGACTCTATATCAGTACCAGGTCAGCGCCAACGATCCAGAGGGTGGGGCTCTGGCGTATCAACTGATCATTGCGCCGGCAGGTGCCGCAGTCAGTAACAGTGGTCTGGTGAGTTGGACACCCCAGAGTGCGGATATCGGATCTCAAGCCATTGTGGTAGAAGTCTCTGATCTGGGCGGCGCCACAATCCAACAGCACTATACACTGTCGGTGTTGGGCACGGCGGGCAATCAAACCCCGCAAATACAAAGTCTGCCAGCCACCACAGCCAAGGTGGGTCTGACGTATGAACACCAGATTCTGGCCAGCGATGCCGACGGTGACATTTTGAGCTACAGCCTCACCGCTGCGCCCACCGGCGCCAGTATTTCCAACACCGGCCTCGTGGCCTGGACACCCGCTACAGTGGGCAGCGCCGCAATCACGGTGCGCGTTAGCGACGGCATTGCCTGGACTGAGCTGGGCTGGACGATTGCCGTCGAACCCGCCAGCACCGAATTGGGTGCCAATATACTCCTTACGCCCGAGGTCGCTGACGCCGGTACGGCCATTACCGTGCAGGTTGTCCCCACGGGGGCCGCCGGTGCCGCCACCGCCAGCATTACGGTGGACGGTGTGAATGTGGCATTGGATACCAGCAACAGCGCCACGATAATCGAAACAGTCATCGGCGTACACGAGATTGCCGCACGTATCGAAGACGCCTATGACACCACCACTGTGCGCAAGACCTTCTACATTCGCGACCCGGATGA
>QNFS01000126.1 GCA_003646415.1 Gammaproteobacteria bacterium | reverse complement strand
TGTAATCTAACAACCACCACCTTTACCCCTCACCCGGGCCTTATGGCTCTGCTGGATGCCGGCACTGTATTCACCATGAATCCTGTTTTTGTCAAAACAGGCGACGCGACGCCGCCATCCGAGCCCGTCTGGAAAGTCAGGTCCAATCACGTGGCGGTGAATTACCTGGTAGAGGGCGACACTGTCGATCAGTGGATACGGGAAATGCAGGGATTGCACGAGCGCTGGGAGATGGAGGGGATGAACCCAATACAGGGCATGCAGGCACATCAGGGTATGTCGGGTGATGACGGTATGGGTATGCCTGGGAATGACAGCATGGGTAGGCCGGGTGATCCGGATATGTCAAACGATTCCGGCATGCGTATGGGGATCCAGGGCGAGCACGGAATGCGCGATGCGCAGGAAATGCTGGGAATGCCCGGCGATGGCAGCCCACATGGAGTTCACACTGATTCCGATAGCGGCGTCTATGGTCAATCAAACTGGAGTTATGTCTATAACTACCAGTACAAAGCGGATGCCAAAAATGATATGTGCCGGGTAGTTTCCGGGGAAATTGAGCTGCAGTTTGAGACGGGCATGCCACAAGTGGCCAACCTGGAAGATAAGTCTGAGCAACTACAGGAAAGTTGGGCGCCCTATCATGCGGGACTGACTGCGCATGAAGCCGGTCATCAGAAAATTTTCCGCAGGCTGGGGCAGGAGCTCTCCAGGGCATTTTCCCGCGTGGGGGAAGTTGCCTGTAACGACTTAAGTGATAAACTTGAGAGAGTGGCAGACAGAGTTTCCATGCGTATTCAACAGATGAGTGAGGATTATGATGTGGAAACCAATCATGGAGGGTTCACCACGCCATCACTTCAGGGAAGGCCGGAATAAGCCCTACCGGCTATCCCAGGCCCAGGAGCCTGTCGGGGAATGTACTGCTCGCCCGGGCGCCGGCAGATGACCAGTGAACGTAATTCCGCAGGAATACTATTCGATCAACCGCTTGATATCATCCGCACTGGGAACCTTGCCCTCTATGACGACCTTGCCATCGATCGCCAGCGCCGGTGTACGCATCACGCCTGCATCAATAATGGCGTTCATATCAGTGACCGTATCAATATTGTATGTAATGCCCAGTGCTCGGGCCGCGGCTTCGGCCCGATCAAACAATGAGTGGCACTTGGCGCAGCCACTTCCGTATACTGTAAAGTTCATATTGATCTCCCCTTTCTCATATCTACCATAGATTGCCATAAACAAAACCAGTCACTGTGGCCATGACCACCACTAGCGAGCAGTAAACAACTGTTTTCTCAGTGCCGATAATAGTCCTTATAACAAGCATATTAGGCAAAGACAGTGCGGGGCCAGCCAGCAGCAAAGCCAGGGCGGGACCCTTGCCCATGCCCGAGCCCAGTAAGCCCTCAACAATAGGCACTTCGGTCAAAGTGGAAAAGTACATGAATGCGCCAACTACCGATGCCAGCAAGGTAGATAATAGCGAATTATCGCCTACAGCCGCACTCACCCACTGTGATGGTATCAGCCCCTCATGCCCGGGCCTCCCCAGCAGCAGGCCCGCGATAAACACGCCTGCCAGCAGCAGAGGCATGATCTGCCTAGTGAAACTCCAGGTTTGTGCGGCCCATTCCTGATCCTGCTCGCGGATTGCGCTCATGAGTACGATACCCAGTGCACCAATAGCGAAAGGTATTTCTGGCGAGCCCGGCGCTAACAGTGCGCTGACCAGCACCAGTGCGCCCAGCGTCAACACATGGCTGGCTGGCCACTGCCAGCGGTAGATCAACAAAGCACCTAAAAGCATTCCAAGCAATGTGGTAATGGACCATTTCCATACATAAATTGTCATCCAGAACGTACTGTCGGCGGGGGCCCAGTTGGCAAATACCAGAATGCTGATCATTAGTCCAAAAAATGCAAGCACCGTACCAAGCGGCTTTTCCTGCACTTCCATTTCGAACCCTTGCGCCGAGGCTTGCGCTCTTTCGAATTCTTCCTTGCGATAAATCAGATGCATAATACCCCCAATTACGATGGCAAAGAGAATCGCTCCGACAGCCCTGGCCACTCCCAGTTCAGCACCCAAAACCTTGCCGGTGACTACAATCGCCATAATGTTGATGGCTGGCCCGGAGTAAAGAAAGGCTATGGCGGCCCCCAGTCCGGCACCGCGCTTATAGATCCCGCCGAAGAGAGGCAGCACCGTACAAGAACAGACAGCGAGTAGTGTGCCCGATACAGAGGCCACACTCAGGGCAATCGGCTTTGACGCCTGCGGCCCCAAATAGCGCAGCACGGACCCCTGGGTAATATACAAAGCCATGGCCCCTGCGATAATGAAGGCCGGTAGCAGGCAGAGGATGACATGCTCCTGTGCATACCAATGGGTCAGTCGGACGGCTTCCAGAATGGCATTATCAAGGCGCTCATTGCCCGCCGGCAGAAAGTAAATAGCGAGGAATGCCAGGAGCATGAGGGCCATGAGTTTGCCCTGGTCCCTGTTTTCCCTGTAGAGCGCTGATAGTCTCGCGTACATACTTGTTTATCCCTGTTTATAACAAATTATAACAAAAGGGCTGGCATGGTTTCATTGCAGTAACCCGGATTCGCCACCCGCATGCCGTGGTAAAAGCAACGACACGACGGCTGAAATGCCAATCAACGCGCTGGATATCCACAAACAATACGCCAGGCCCCAGTTCTGAAACACCCAGCCCGAGAGCACGGTGCCCAGCAATCGGCCCATGGCATTGGCCATATAATAAAACCCCACATCCAGCGACACACCATCGTCGTTGGCATAACTGACAATAAGAAAACTGTGCAGGGCGGAATTCACCGCGAACAGCGCGCCGAACACCAGTAATCCGACTACCAGGCTGAGCCCGATTGCGGTACCAACAGACATTGCAATGGCGATTGCCGCCGGAACCAGTGACAGAACCAATGCCCATCCAGTAGCGGTTCTACCATCGGGCACGTCTGCTCCACCACTTCCCGTGAGGCGGGGTGCGACGGATTGAACGAGACCGTAGCCAATAACCCAAACGGCCAAAAAAGCACCGACAGCCCACCCATCCCAGCCCAGGGTTGATGAAAGATAGACGGGGAGCGCCACCACAAACCATATATCCCGGGCCGCAAACAGAAACAGGCGCGCACCGGACAGACAATTAACAGCCCTGCTTTTAGAAAATAACTGGCTGAACAGGGGTTTAGTGCTGGATTTGCCCAGGTCCCTGTTCAAATACACCATGCTGCACAAGCATACAACCGCCAGTACCGAGGCCATGGCCGCAATCGCACCCCTGAAACCCCAGGCAGCGAGCAATACGCCCCCCAGGAAGAAACCGACACCCTTCAGCGCGTTCTTTGAACCGGTGAGTAAAGCGACCCACCGGTAGAGCGTCCTCTGGGCTTCTTTGGGAACCAGCAGCCGAATAGCGCTTTTGGCGCTCATCTTGTTCAGGTCTTTGGCGATACCTGACAGGGCCTGCGCAGCCATGACCAGGGCCACAGTCAACATACTGTCCGGTACCAGCAACATCGACAGAGCGATCACCTGCATGGCCAGGCCCGCATTCATGGTGGCATTCAGGCCAGCGTGTGCCCCCAGCCAACCGCCAAGCAGATTGGTGATAACACCGAAGAATTCATAGAACAGGAACAGCATGGCCACTTCCAGTGGGCTGTAGCACAACTGGTGGAAGTGCAGGACCACTAACATCCGAAGGGCGCCGTCCGTAAGAGTAAAAACCCAGTAGTTCCCCGTAACCAGCAGGTACTGTCGCACTTCGGGCGACAAGGCCGCGAGCCTCCTCATCACTTACCGCAGATCCAGGCGAGCGACCATATGCATCAGTTCCGCGGTACGGTTGGCGTAGCCCCATTCGTTGTCATACCACAGATACAGTTTCACCTGGGTGTCATTGACCACCATGGTCGAAAGCGCATCGACGATGCAGGAGCGCGGGTCTGATTTGTAATCAATAGAAACGAGGGGCTTCTCCTCATAGCCGAGTATGTCTTTGAGTTCATTCCCGGCTGCGGATTTCAGCATGGCATTCACCTCCTCAACGCTGGTTGCGCGTTTCACCTCAAACACACAATCGGTCAGTGAGGCGTTGGCAAGTGGCACGCGTACCGCATGCCCATTCAACTTACCTTTCAGGTCCGGGAAAATATGTGTAATTGCGGTTGCCGAGCCGGTGGTTGTGGGAATCAGGCTCATACTGCAGGCGCGGGCCCGGCGCAGGTCTTTATGCGGGGCATCGAGGATCGTCTGGGTATTGGTTATGGCGTGGATAGTGGTCATCGATCCATGCTTTATACCCAGGTTCTCGTGTATCACCTTCACCACCGGTGCCAGGCAGTTGGTGGTGCATGAAGCCGCGCTCACAATGCGGTGAATGGCCGGGTCATACCGATCGTGGTTTACCCCTATCACCACATCGAGCACGCCATCTTCCTTGACGGGGGCGGTAACCACGACACGCTTAACACCCTGGGCAAGGTAAGCATTCAGCACTGATTTGTTCATGAACTTGCCACTGGCCTCGATGATCACATCGCAGCCGGACCAATCCGTATCGGCAATATTTCTATTGGCCGTACAAGTAATCCGCCTGCCATCGATGACGATATCGCTGCCCTCACTTGCCGCAACGTGGGACCACTTGCCGTGTACCGAATCATGGGTAAGTAAATGGGCAAACGTGGCCGCATCGCCAGCCGGGTCATTAATCTGCACGAATTCGACATCACCCAGTTCCCAGGCCGCTCGCAGCGTCAACCTGCCCATCCGGCCCATACCATTGATACCTACTGTTATCGTCATCGTGTAACTCCAGGATAGACTGTGGACAAGGGCAGTGCGGTGTTGCACAATGGTATTCCACTTGTAGTATATGCCATTTATAGCATATTCCAGTATATGAATATAGATCCTGATCAAGTTTTCCCGGCACTGGCGAATACAACGCGTTTGCGCTGCTTGTATTTAGTGGCAAGTAATGATGATGTTTGTGTCTGCGAGGTGGTAGAGGCGCTGGGGATAACCCAGCCCCGCGCCTCCAAGGCATTGAATGCGCTAAAGGGGGTTGGATTGCTGAGTGTTCACCGGGATGCGAACTGGAATTACTTTAGTCTCGACAATGCCATGCCAGAGTGGACAGCGGCACTGATAGCGGCCACTGTCAATGGACTGGGTTCATCTCGAACCCACGTTACGGACCAAAAGCGTTTCAAACGGCTCAACTTGAGGGGTACCGGCGCCACGTGCAGTTAAATCGCCGTGACGGCTCTCCAGCTGCTGATAGCTAGCCGGCACAGCAAGATAACTCCGACACATCCTTGCTGAAGGTCTGGGCACAGAGTTTCAGCCCCTCTACTGACAGGTGGTGTTTGTAGGTATTCACATCGAGATTATCCAATTCCGCGAGTTAAGTTGACAGTGCCCTATTGCGGGTTGTAAGCAGAAATAATCCATGCACTGGACGGTGCCCAGACACTGCCGTCGTCGCGAACATAATTACCAAGTACGTCACGCAACGCCTTCATCACCTCTGGTTTGAGTCGCTCACCTTCTTCCTCTGCAAGGCGGATGATTTCTCCGGCAGGACCATATGCCATGGCAAATTCAATCGCCTCATCTATATTCCTGCCGATGCTGATATCGCTGTCAAATCGCTCAAAGGTAATCCCTTCATAACCCGTTACCCGCAGCATGTCACTTACCATATCCGGCCCCGCCATGGAAAATGGGCCAGGTCCGCAATGCACCGCGTCGGTTTCTTCGTGGGAGATTACAGGGACTATTGTTTTTACACACAGTTCCGCATCGTGAAGCCAGGGATTGTCCTGCCGTTTGCGCCAGACTACCTGGGTGAACTTGCCGCCCGGCTTCAATGATTTGCGAACATTTTTAAACGCCGCTCCCGGCAGGTTAAAGAACATTGTTCCGAACCTTGAAAATACTTGATCATAAGGGCCACCAAGATCATCGATTCCGACATCGGCGACAAAAAAGCGTGTGTTATCAACTCCGGCAGCCGCTGCATCTTCCCTTGAAGCTGCGATAAATTTCTCCGCACAGTCGACGCCTATTGCCTCGCCCGTGCCGCCAATTTTTTTGGCAATATGGATCGTGCTGTCGCCAAACCCGCAACCAATGTCCAACACCTTCATTCCCGGCAAAAACCCCTGTCGTGCCAGCGCGTAATCACTATGCGAGGCCAGCCCTTCAACAAATAGATGTTTGAATCGAACATACTTGTCGAAAAGAACGGTATTCCAGGCTTCAATAATTATGTCGTTACTCATTGCATTATCTGGTTATGTAATATGTATTCCTCAAGCCTGTTGGCTTAAGGTCCGTTCAAATTGTCCCGCAGGAGTCATGCCTTTTGGCTGTTCTGCGAAAATAGCAATAGAGATACATCTGCTCTACCCCACCCGGTGTAATATGCATCTCTTTGCAGTGACGCTCTAACACAAACTCCGTCCCTAGTGTGTTCTCCAGCTGATCCGGAGTGTACCGTAGTACGGGTAAACCACTGCACTGGGGCGGGGCCTCTGGTGCAAAAGTGCCGATAATCAGGTGCCCACCTGGCTTGAGCGCCTGTAACAGGTTGTCCCGATACTTCCGCTGCTGCTCAAGCTCAGTAAGAAAGTGAAACACTGCTCGATCATGCCACAATTCATAATGATGTGCCGGCAAATGGGCTGTGGTGATATCGCCTTCCAACCATGTAACTAATTCTGCTTTTTTACCCAGTCGTGCTTTAACACACGACAGGGCTTTCGCTGATATATCTAACACTGTGATTGATCGATGATTTGCTGAGTCTAGCAGGTCGTCGACTAACGTGGACGCGCCTCCGCCAACGTCTATAATCGGGGCGGCCGCCGTCAGAGCAGACCGATTAATCCAACTTAGGGAAGTCTCCAAATGAGGTGCAAACCAGCCTAGATTATCGGTTCGCTTAGTCAAGTAGACTTGTTCCCAGCGTTCCTTTTCATTCAATTTATTTCATCCTATCTGTTTATGCCAACGGCAGATACGTGAATTTGGCTAAGTGAACCACCAACCGAGCCAAACGGTCGAGCCCAGTGATAATCAGATTATCGGGGTTAAACCCAGAAAGCCACAAAATGTCGCACTTATTGCTGTAATCCACGACTGGCACGGTCTGTAGCGCTGGGGGGCATTTAACCAATCCGCTTTTTACCCAGCAATCGGTTAATATATCCTCAATTACGCGGCCAACTTGAGGCCCTTCATCTCCGGTTCGATGTTTCAGTGCTCATCATTATCCGACATATCGTAATAGCCATTGAGGATGATGTTTTCCCACGAGGCCGGGGGTATCAACCGAAGGTGCTTGATTTGATCCTCGTTGCCAGCATCCAGGCAATACGAT
>QNFS01000125.1 GCA_003646415.1 Gammaproteobacteria bacterium | reverse complement strand
TCGATATAGTTGGCGGTCTGCTGGCCCGGGCGAATACCCGGCACAAAGGCACCGGAACGCTTCAGGTTGTCAGCCACTTCCACCGGGTTGAACATCAACGCCGTATAAAAGAAGCAGAAAAATACCACAAACACCGTAAACAACAGGATGTTCAGCGGTTGCCCAGGTCCGATAGCCACGGCCAGATCCTGCAGCCAATCGGCTGAACCGCTAGCGCCGAACCACTGCGCGATAGACGCCGGGAACAGCAGTATACTACTGGCGAAAATCGCCGGGATAACACCCGCCATATTCACTTTCAGGGGCAGGTGCGAACTCTGCGCCTGATACATCTTGCGCCCTTGCTGACGCTTGGCGTAATTCACCGTAATGCGGCGTTGGCCACGCTCGATGTATACGATCATATAAATGACCGCGATCGCCAGGGTCAGGATAAACAGCAACACCAGGATATTCAGTTCACCCTGCCGAGCCTGTTCCAGTGACTGGCCTATCGCCGCCGGCAAACCAGCCACGATACCCGCAAAGATCAACAGCGATATGCCGTTACCCACACCTTTTTCTGTAATCTGCTCACCTAGCCACATCATAAATACGGCGCCGGTCACCAGGGAGGTAATGGCAATCACGTAAAACAACGGTGATGCGTCATAGGACATACCCTGGTTGGCCATACCCACGGTCATTCCCGTGGCCTGTATTATGGCCAGCACCACCGTCAGGTAGCGCGTGTACTGGCTGATCTTACGGCGGCCAGACTCACCTTCTTTCTTCAACTGTTCCAGCTGCGGCGTCACGGCCGACATCAGCTGCATGATGATAGATGCAGAGATGTAGGGCATGATGCCCAGCGCCAGAATACTCATCCGCTCCAGTGCGCCACCGGAGAACATGTTGGCCAGACCCAGGATAGTTCCCTGGTTCTGGTTAAACAGCGCCGACAGTTGATCGGGGTCTATCCCCGGCACTGGTATATGTGTGCCGATCCGATAAACGATAATTGCCAGTAAAACAAAGCGGAGGCGAGAAAGAAGCTCGCTGAGTCCCGCCTTGTTTACCGAGGGCAGCTGTCCTGTTGCCATTTATTCCTCTACTTTCCCGCCGGCCTTCTCAATAGCTTCGCGGGCACCTTTGGTGAGGGCGAGGCCTTTGACAGTAACAGCTCGGTTCAGTTCGCCCGATAGAAAAATACGCGCGCGGGTGACATTGTCTCGCACCAGGTCAGCACTCTTCAGCGCCGCCAGATCCGCCACATCGCCCTCTACCGCGTTCAACTCACCCAGGCGAATCTGGGTAGTGGTGCGCGCAACACGTGAGGTAAAGCCGTACTTGGGCAGGCGCTTCTGCAAAGGCATCTGGCCCCCTTCGAATCCAGGCCTGACCGAACCACCGGAGCGGGACTTCTGACCCTTGTGGCCGCGCCCGGCAGTCTTGCCGTAGCCACTGCCGATACCGCGCCCCACACGCTTGGCATCCTTCTTCGAGCCGGTTGCCGGGCTCAGGGTGTTCAGTCGCATAACTTCTGACATGATTTACTCCTCGACCTTAAGCAGGTAGTGCGCTGTGTTTATCATGCCACGTACCGAGGGAGTATCTTCCACCTCGATCGTGTGACCAATACGACGCAGGCCCAAACCAGTAACGCACGCCTTGTGATTTTTTAGGCGACCGTGGGCACTTTTGACCTGGGTAACCTTGATAGATGCTTTAGCCATGACTAGCCGACCCAATAATTAGTTCAGAATTTCTTCAACAGTTTTGCCACGCTTGGCTGCAACGTCTTCCGGTGTCGTCATGTCGCGCAGCCCTTTGAAGGTTGCACGCACCACATTAACCGGGTTGGTTGACCCGTAGCACTTAGCCAGTACGTTATGTACCCCGGCTATTTCCAACACAGCTCGCATCGCACCACCGGCGATGACGCCCGTTCCTTGAGATGCCGGCTGCATGTAGACCTTGGAGGCACCGTGAACCGCCTTCACCGGGTACTGGATTGTGCCGTTGTTCAGTTCGACCTGAATCATATTGCGGCGCGCCGCTTCCATGGCCTTTTGTATAGCGACAGGCACCTCGCGGGCCTTGCCGCGACCAAAGCCCACCTTGCCATTGCCGTCGCCGACGACAGTCAGTGCGGTGAAACCGAATATTCGACCGCCCTTGACCACTTTGGCCACGCGATTAACCTGAACCAGCTTCTCCTGAAGGTCACCGTCCTGCTGCTGATTTTTCTGATCGTTAAAAGCCATATCTATACCCTAGAATTCCAGTCCAGTTTCACGAGCGGCTTCGGCCAGGGCCTTAACACGTCCATGGTACTTGTATCCGCCGCGATCAAAAGCGACTTTCTCAATACCCGCTTGTTTCGCTCGATCAGCTATCAGCTTGCCCACCGCCGCCGCCGCGTCGATGTTGCCGGTCTTGCCGTTGCGCAGGTCAGTGTCCAGGGTAGAAGCACTGGCCAGCACCTTGTCTCCGGCAGGCGCAATCACCTGGGCATAAATATGCCGGGGAGTACGGTGCACGCTGAGGCGATTGACACTCAGTTCACGCATACGGGAGCGAGCGCGGCGGGCGCGACGCAACCTTGAATCATTCTTTGCACTCATCTTCAGTACCTACTTTTTCTTGGCTTCTTTGCGACGGACATACTCGTCAGCGTAACGAATACCCTTACCCTTATATGGCTCCGGCGGGCGGAAGCTGCGGATTTCGGCAGCTGCCTGGCCGACGGCCTGTTTGTCTATACCCCTTACCACCACTTCGGTTTGACTGGGGCTTTCAGCGGTAACACCCTCGGGCAACTTGTAGTCCACCGGGTGAGAAAGACCCACGGTAAGGTTGACTGATTTACCGGTGACCTTGGCGCGATAACCAACACCGTTCAGTACCAGCTTTTTCTCCCAACCTTCGGTGACGCCTTTGACCATATTGTTTACCAGCGCACGAGTTGTTCCGGCCATAGCCTTCAACTTGTCGTTGTCGTAAGCAAAGCTCAGAACGTTGTCATCCTGGTTTACCTGGATGCCTTCAAACAGTGAAAGCTCCAGCGACCCTTTACCGCCCTTGACGGTCAGGCCCCTGCCACTGAGCTTGACCTCTACACCGCTGGGCAGTTGTATCGGATTATTTGCGACTCTAGACATTTTGGAATGCTCTTTAAATCAATAACAAGTTAGAAGACAGTGCAGAGCACTTCGCCGCCGACACCGGCAGCACGCGCGGCGCGATCAGTCATCACACCTCTCGAGGTGGAGATAATCGCCACACCCAGGCCTTCACGTACAGAGGGCAGCGCGCCCTTTCCTTTGTAACGGCGCAACCCGGGACGGCTGATGCGGTCGATCTCGGCGATCACCGGTTTGCCCTCGTAGTACTTCAGCTCAATAGCCAGGCGCGGCTTGCCCTCTTCGTTGGAAGCGGTAAAGCCCGTGATGTAACCTTCGTCCTGCAGCACCTGGGCTACAGCCGCCTTCAGCTTGGAACCGGGCATTTCCACACCGGTCTTGCCTGCCATTTGCGCGTTGCGAATGCGTGTCAGCATATCTGACATCGGATCTTGCATACTCATAATCTATTACTCTCCGTAAACCATCTGGTCGTTTACCAGCTGGATTTAACCAGACCAGGTACGTCGCCGCGCATAGCTGCTTCGCGCAGCTTATTACGGCACAGGCCAAACTTACGATAGACCCCGTGAGGGCGACCAGTTACCTGGCAGCGACGTCTCTGGCGTACCGGGCTGGCATCGCGAGGCATCTTTTGCAGGCTGATCTGCGCGTCCCATTTCTCTTCATCGGTCACGTTCACATCGGTCAGGACCGCCTTCAGGGCCGCTCGCTTAGTTGCGTACCTGGCGACCATTCGCGTGCGTTTATGCTCACGCGCTATCATAGATTTTTTAGCCATGTATAAAGCCTCTTAAGCTTTCAAAGGGAATTTGAAGGCACGCAACAGCGCGCGTCCTTCATCATCCGTACGAGCGGAAGTGGTAATCACGATATCCATACCACGCAGGGCATCCACCTTATCGTAATCGATCTCCGGAAAAATAATCTGCTCGGTGATGCCCATCGCGAAGTTGCCGCGCCCGTCAAAAGACTTGGCGCTCAAACCGCGAAAATCGCGGATACGTGGAATAGCGACGCTAATCAGGCGCTCCAGAAACTCGTACATACGCTCGGAGCGCAGAGTCACTTTACAGCCAATCGGCCAGCCGTCACGCACCTTGAAGCCCGCGATGGATTTGCGCGCCTTGGTGACCACGACCTTCTGGCCTGAAATTTTCTGCATGTCTGCGACAGCGTTTTCCAGCACCTTTTTGTCACCCAGCGCCTCACCGACACCCATATTCAGGGTGATTTTGGTGATGCGGGGAACTTCCATCACATTTTTCAGACCCAGCTCTTTTATCAGTTGGGGAGCCAACTCGCTCTTGTATTTGTCTTTCAACGTTGCCATTTTCTTTACCTGTTAACCCGGTCAGCACTGTCTCTAAATGAGAGAGGCTTAAGAGTCAATTACCTCGCCACTGGATTTGAAGATACGGACCTTGCTATCTCCGTCCACCTTGAAGCCCACACGATCGGCTTTACTGCTGCCTGGATTGAAGATCGCCACATTGGAAACCTGTATCGGCGCTTCATTCTCAACAATTCCACCAGCCACACCCATTTGCGGGTTGGGCTTGGTGTGCTTCTTAATCATATTGACACCGGAAACAATAAGCTTATTGTTATCCAACACCCTGCGAACCTTGCCGCGCCTACCCTTGTCCTTGCCGGCCAGGATAATCACTTCGTCATCGCGCTTGATCTTCAACATTTCCTTTCCTCTCCCTGCTGGCCGTACTAAATTACTTCCGGTGCCAGAGAAACAATCTTCATGAACTTCTCGCTGCGCAGCTCACGGGTAACCGGGCCGAAAATACGAGTGCCTAGGGGGGCGTTCTGCGCATTGAGCAAAACAGCCGCGTTATCATCGAACTTGATCAGGGAGCCATCGGGACGACGCACCCCTTTCCTGGTGCGAACGACAACAGCAGTCATGACCTGGCCTTTCTTAACCTTGCCGCGGGGAATGGCTTCCTTGACGGTTACCTTTATGAGGTCACCGACACGCGCGTAACGGCGCTTGGATCCGCCCAACACCTTGATGCACATCACACGACGGGCACCACTGTTATCGGCGACTTCCAAATACGACTGTGTCTGAATCATCTTTTACTCCAAACTGCGGCTGCGGCCGCTAACTCTGCGCTACAAAAACCCGGATCAGGCTTCGGCTGCCACGCTCTCCACTACTTCCAACAATTTCCAGGTCTTGCTCTTGGAAATCGGGCGCGTCTGGGCAACAGTAACGGTATCGCCGATGCCACACTGATTACTTTCATCGTGAGCATGAATCTTCGATGAACGGGTAATGTATTTACCGTAGACCGGATGCTTCACCCGACGCTCAACCATTACCGTAATTGTCTTGTCCATCTTGTTACTGACGACCTTACCGGTTGCCGTACTTGTACGCTTTTCTGCACCTGACATTCTTAATTACCTGCCTTTTCATTGAGTACAGTCTTCACACGTGCAATGTCACGCTGGGTCTGCCCAAGCAAATGAGTTTGCCCGAGTTGCCCAGTAGACTTTTGCATGCGCAGTTTGAACTGCTCTTCACGCAAAGTGAGTAGTTGCTTATTCAGGTCCTCAACGGACTCTTCTCGCAATTTGCTTGCTTTCATCACATCACCGACCGTTTGACAAATGTTGTGGCAATAGGAATCTTGGCAGCCGCCAGGGCGAACGCTTCACGCGCAAGCTCCTCAGATACGCCCTGTACTTCATAGAGCACTTTCCCCGGCTGAACCTGGGCTACCCAGTACTCAACATTACCCTTACCTTTACCCTGGCGCACTTCCAACGGCTTACCAGTAATCGGCTTGTCCGGGAAAACGCGAATCCAGATCTTTCCACCACGCTTGATGTGACGGGTCATGGCGCGCCGGGCAGCTTCGATCTGGCGCGCCGTGATGCGGCCCCGACCTGTGGCTTTTAAACCGAATTCGCCAAAGCTAACCTTGCTGCCACGTAATGCCAGACCGCGGTTGCGCCCTTTCATCATCTTGCGAAATTTTGTACGCTTTGGTTGAAGCATCTGCGTAACCCTTAATTAGTTGCTGTCTTCTTGGCGCCATCGCCTTGATTTTCATCGCCGATTACCTCGCCCTTGAAAATCCACACTTTCACGCCCAGGATACCGTAAGTAGTAGCTGCCTCATAAGTGGCGTAATCAATATCGGCGCGCAGGGTATGCAATGGCACACGACCTTCCCGATACCACTCACTTCTGGCAATTTCCGCACCACCAAGCCTGCCACCTACCTGTACTTTGATACCTTCGGCACCCTGGCGCATGGCGTTCTGTACGACACGCTTCATAGCGCGACGGAACATCACACGACGCTCCAACTGCTGCGCGACATTCTGTGCAACAAGCTTCGCATCCAGGTCTGGCTTGCGAATTTCTTCGATATTGATATGAACCGGCACACCCATCTTCTCAGTGAGAGTCTTGCGCAGCTTGTCCACATCCTCGCCTTTCTTACCGATAACAATACCGGGCCTGGCGGTGTGTATGGTGATACGCGCAGTCTGGGCCGGGCGCTCGATCACCACGCGGCTGACGGAGGCGTGATCCAGCGCCTTCTCAATGTAAGCACGCGTCTCCAGGTCAGTAATCAACTGCTTGGAGTAGTTCTTGTTATCGGCATACCAGATCGAGGTATGTTCTTTAACAATACCTAACCGAATGCCGATGGGATGTACTTTCTGACCCATGTGGTCGTCTCCTGAACTTAGCTTTCGCCGTCTGCAACTTTAATCGTGATATGACAGCTGCGCTTCAGAATGCGGTCCGCACGGCCCTTGGCACGTGGGCGCAGGCGCTTCATTGTCATACCTTCATCTACAAAAATGCTGGACACCTTTAACTCGTCGACATCCGCACCTTCATTGTTCTCAGCATTGGCAATCGCAGAGTCAAGCAGCTTCTTGACAATGTGCGCTGCCTTTTTGGGGCTGAATTCCAGCAGGCTCAACGCCTCTTCCACAGACATGCCACGAACCTGGTCTGCGACGAGGCGAGCTTTCTGCGCTGAAATCAGCGCGCCCTTCAGTCTTGCTGCAACTTCCATTTCCTAAACCTCTTGTCTTATAAACAAGTACAGATAAGCGCTTAGCGCTTAACCTTCTTGTCCACGATATGGCCCCTGAATGTGCGGGTCACCGCAAATTCACCCAGCTTGTGACCAACCATATCTTCGTTGATCAACACCGGTACGTGCTGACGACCGTTATGCACGGCGATAGTCAGACCGACCATGTCGGGCGATACCATGGAACGACGCGACCAGGTCTTGATCGGGCGACGATCGTTACTTTCAATCGCTGCTTCAACTTTCTTCATCAGGTGAAGGTCAATAAAAGGACCTTTCTTCAGTGAACGCGGCACAATGTCTTTCCTCTAAATCTCGTTTACTTAACGACCG
>QNFS01000124.1 GCA_003646415.1 Gammaproteobacteria bacterium | reverse complement strand
CCACAGATATGAAAGATCCGCTCCCAGGCCGCATAGTAGGCGAGCAAGCCCATTTCATTACCACCAATGGATTGTGGCGCGCTCATATTGAAAAAGCCCGCCTCCGCAGAGGCCATTCTCACCTCCCGAATCAGTTCGACAACGTCGGGGCTATACCGGCCCTCCTCCGTGTACTTCTTCCGCGGATCGTGCAGCAAAGCCTCATGTTTTTCATGCCGGGGCAGCACCTCTTTACGCACAAAAGCCTCTATACCCTCTTGAATGGCGGCAATTTCTTCCGGTAGATCAATTCCAATAGCAGTGTTCATAGTCAGTATTACCTTAGGATTCGCATAAATTTACGTGGTCTTGGTACTGGAAGGCAGCTAACTTCCTCGTCACTCATAAAGAGAAGCAATGCCATCTCATGCCGGGAAAAGTCTCATAGCCGCACTTCAATGCCACGCTCAGCCATATAGGCCTTGGCCTGTGGCACCGTGTACTCCCCGAAGTGAAATATACTGGCGGCGAGCACGGCATCGGCGCCACCAAGGGTAATACCCTCTACCAGGTGCTGCAGATTACCCACACCACCGGATGCGATGACCGGAATCTCCACAGCATCGGTAATGGCGCGGGTCACACCCAGTTCAAAACCGTTTTTGGTGCCATCCCGGTCCATGCTGGTCAGCAGTATCTCCCCGGCTCCCAGCTGCGCCATACGCACAGCCCAGGCCACGGCATCGATACCGGTGGGCTTGCGGCCGCCGTGCGTGAATATCTCCCAGCGCGGCCTGCCATCCACATCATCCACGCGCTTGGCATCGATGGCCACCACGATACACTGCGAACCAAAACGTTCGGCTGATTCGCGCACCAGTTCGGGGTTGTGGATAGCGGCGGTGTTGATGCTCACCTTGTCAGCGCCGGCGTTAAGCATGGTGCGAATATCGTCAACAGAGCGGATGCCTCCGCCCACCGTAAGGGGAATGAATACTTCTTCGGCGATTTTTTCCACTGTGTGAACCGTGGTGTCGCGACCCTCGTGACTGGCGGTGATATCAAGAAAGGTAATTTCGTCCGCGCCCTGCTCGTTGTAGCGTATGGCGATTTCCACCGGGTCACCGGCATCGCGAATATCCACAAAGTTGACGCCTTTGACCACCCGGCCGTTTTCCACGTCCAGGCAGGGAATGATGCGCTTGGCCAGACCCACTGTCAGGCTTCTCCGTCGCACAGGCGCTGGGCTTCAGCCACATCCAGGGTGCCTTCATAAATGGCACGCCCGGTGATAGCGCCGCAAATTCCCTCACGGGCAACGGCCAGCAAGGCCTTGATATCATCCAGGTTGGTGATGCCACCGGAGGCGATCACCGGAATACTGGAGGCCCGGGCCATAGCCACTGTCGCCTCTACATTGACTCCCTGCATCATGCCGTCACGGGCGATATCTGTGTAGACGATGGCGGACACACCGTCGGACTCGAACCGCCGGGCCAGATCCGTGGCGAGAACTGTGGAGACCTCGGCCCAGCCGTCGGTGGCCACCAGACCGTCTTTAGCGTCAAGGCCCACGATGACCTTGCCCGGGAAAGCGGCGCAAGCCTCAGCTACAAATGCCGGCTCCTTCACCGCTTTGGTGCCGATAATCACATAATCGACCCCGGCCCGGACATAATGCTCAATCGTCTCCAGGCTGCGGATTCCTCCACCAATCTGAATCGGCAGCTCGGGGTAGGCCGCTGCGATAGCGGTCACCACTTCCCCGTTAACCGGCTCACCGGCGAAGGCCCCATTGAGATCCACCAGGTGCAGGCGGCGACAGCCGGCCTCTACCCAGCGTCGTGCAACGGCTACCGGGTCATCGGAAAACACCGTACTGTCATCCATCAGCCCCTGACGCAGGCGCACACATTGCCCGTCCTTGAGATCAATCGCGGGAATTATTAACATCGGCCGTTCCACTCCAAAAAATTGCGCAACAACTGCAGCCCCGCCGTGTGGCTCTTCTCCGGGTGGAACTGCACTGCAAAAAGATTATCCCGTGCCAGTGCGGCATCCGCGCTGACACCATACTGCACCGCGCCCGCCAGCAGATCGCGCTGCACCGCATCCACGTAGTAACTGTGTACAAAATAGAACCGGGTCATATCGGGAATACCCTGCCACAGGGGGTGATTCATCACCTGACGCACTTCATTCCAGCCCATATGGGGGACTTTCAGGCGCTGGCCGCCGGCGTCCACCAGGGGGTTGCCGAAGTAGCGCACTTCCCCAGGCACAATATCCAGGCAGGCAACGCCACCATTCTCTTGTGAATGGCTCATCAGGGCCTGCATGCCCACACAAATGGCCAGTACCGGCTTGTGCTGGGCGACCAGGGCATCCGCCAGCAACTGATCGCACTTGAGCCGGCGGATCTCCGCCATGCAGTCGCGAATAGCGCCGACTCCGGGAAAAATCACCCGGTCTGCCTGGTGAATCAGCTCAGCGTCATGGGTCACCAGCACTTCATCGGCACCCACGTGCCGCAGCGCGCTGGCCACAGAGTGCAAGTTACCCATGCCGTAATCGATGACGGCTACCACACCACTCATATCCCGACCCCGGCTTACAACACGCCCTTGGTGGATGGCATGATCCCCGCCATGCGCGGATCGGCCATCAAAGCCATGCGCACGGCGCGACCAAAGGCCTTGAATACTGTCTCGGCCTGGTGGTGGCTATTGTCACCGCGCAGATTGTCCACATGCAGTGTTACCAGGGCGTGGTTGACGAAGCCCTGGAAAAATTCCAGGAACAGGTCCACGTCAAAGCCCCCCACCGCCGCCCGGGTGAAAGGTACGTGAAATTCCAGGCCGGGACGGCCGGAAAAGTCGACCACCACCCGCGACAGGGCCTCATCCAGAGGCACATAAGCGTGTCCGTAACGCAGGATGCCCTGCTTGTCGCCCACCGCCCTGGCAAAAGCCTGGCCCATGGTAATACCAATGTCTTCTACTGTGTGGTGATCGTCTATGTCCTGGTCGCCCCTGGCGCTGATACTCAGATCCACCAGGCCATGGCGCGCTACCTGGTCCAGCATATGTTCCAGAAAAGGAATCCCGGTATCAAATTTTGTGTTGCCCGAGCCGTCCAGGTTCACCGTGACGGTGATTTGGGTCTCCAGGGTATTTCGCTCTACTGTGGCCTTGCGCTCAGCCATGGGTCTCTCCACTCTCTCCACTCTCTCCACAACAGGTGAATCCAGGGGATCAGCCCCCCGAAAAGCCGGCTATTATAGAAGAATACGGCGCCGAATTCACTGGCGGTTTTTCCCGTGGCGCATTACTCTCTTCTGCTGATTTTTGCCGCCACGATTCCCATGTCCGCACCATCGACCTTTGCCCCGCGCGTACTGGACTGGTTCGACCAGTTCGGGCGCATGGACCTGCCCTGGCAGCGCGACACCAGCCCGTACCGGGTATGGGTCTCCGAGATCATGCTGCAGCAGACCCAGGTGGCCACGGTCATACCCTATTTTGAGCGGTTTCTGGCGGCATTTCCCACGGTGCAAGACCTGGCGGTCGCTCCGCAGGATCATGTGCTACACCTGTGGGCGGGCCTGGGCTACTACGCCCGCGCCCGCAATCTGCACAGTGCGGCCAAATACATCTGTAGTGAATTGGGCGGTATATTCCCCGATACGGTGGAGGCCCTGTGCGAACTTCCCGGCGTGGGGCGCTCCACCGCAGGTGCCATCATCAGCATCGCTTTCAGGCAGCGAGCGGTCATTCTGGATGGCAACGTCAAGCGGGTGCTGGCCAGGTACCGGGCTGTGGCCGGCTGGCCCGGGCGAGCAAAAGTGCACAATCAACTGTGGCAAATTGCCGAGCAGTACACACCCGTGGACCGCTCGGGCGAATACTCCCAGGCAATGATGGACCTGGGGGCCACACGCTGCATCCGCAGCGCTCCGGCCTGCGACGGCTGCCCCCTTAGTGGCGATTGCGAGGCACTGGCCCTGGGCAAACAATCGGCCTACCCCGGGAAAAAGCCACGCAAGGCGCTGCCGGTCAAAAGCA
The DNA here is from genome assembly GCA_003646415.1 of Gammaproteobacteria bacterium. Taxonomy (GTDB): domain Bacteria; phylum Pseudomonadota; class Gammaproteobacteria; order Pseudomonadales; family Halieaceae; genus JBALVO01. The sequence continues at coordinate 3,540 of QNFS01000124.1, read as the reverse complement.
CCACATTTCTTATGATCGGGGCCGCCAGCGGCGAGATATGGCTAGAGCAACGGCCGGCAAGGGGAATCTGGGGCGGGCTCTGGTGTTTCCCCCAGATCGCTGACGTCGCCGATACCGGCCACTGGTGCCTGGACCGCTGGGGTCTGGAACCGGAGGCAATTGATGTATGGGAGGGTTTTCGCCACACCTTCAGCCATTACCACCTGGATATTCTCCCTGTGCAGGTAACCCTCCCCGGCACTCCCGAGCTGGTGATGGAAGCGCAGGGCCAGCTCTGGTATAACAAGCGCCGGCCGCCGGAGATCGGTCTGGCGGCCCCCATAGCCAGTTTGCTTGCCAGGCTGGCATAAACAAGTCACCCATTGGAGTATCAACATGTCCCGCAGCATTTTTTGCAAGAAATACCAGAAAGAGCTGGAGGGCCTGGACACACCACCCTTCCCCGGCCCCAAGGGGCAGGAGATTTTTGATTCTATCTCAAAACAGGCCTGGCTGGACTGGCAGGCCCACCAGACCATGTTGATCAATGAGAAACATCTGAGCCTGGTGGACCCCGAGGCGCGCAAATACCTGCAACAGGAGATGGGCAAGTTTTTCGCCGGTGAAGACTACGACCGGGCGGAGGGTTACGTGGCCCCCTCGCTGTAGGCTTGAAGCAGAGTTTTGAAACCTTGACTCCTGTGACATCAGCGGGTTTAATACGCGCCTTTCACGCATGTACCCAATGCGAACACCCGTTACGCCCGGATAGCTCAGTCGGTAGAGCAGGGGATTGAAAATCCCCGTGTCGGTGGTTCGATTCCGCCTCCGGGCACCATTACAGAACCAAAAGCCTCGCTACTCGGCGGGGCTTTTTTGTTAATATCGCCACCATGTGTAGGCCCCGGTGCGCCGGGCGGTACAATTGTATCTGCGGATACTATTCCTGATTAGGATGACACCTCCTGTTAGGTACAGAGGGATCTTCAGGGAAGCATGTTGTGCCGAACACCATACTTCTTTTAGTTTCTCTCCCAATGGGCGTTTAGAGGTGCAACTCAAACGCCTTTTTTGGTTCTACAGCTTGTCAAACATGGCACTTACCTCTTTTCTGCCTATCAGGTTGTTAAATATTCGATAATTCCCTCTTCCGTTTCTGAGGAAGCCGGCATAGATTGCCGGGCTTCTATTGTATTCATTGGCAAGCGCTGAAACCTCTCGAGCGTCAGTGGCAGTGCGCAGGTAGTGACTCGCTTCTTCGCTTACCAAAGTGTTCAATGCAATCGCATCTGCTTCTTCTTCAATATCTTCGCCCGGCGCCGCATCAAGATCGTCATATATCGCATTTCTTGAGTCGCCATTGGCAAACAAATGCTTCCGCACATGCACAAGCTCGTGAAGAAGAACGTACCAGTAGTTATCCAAACGATCATGCCTCCCCGTCAGGGAAATAACGGGGGCTTGGTTGTCTTTCTCAAGAATCAAGGCCGCTCCATCCAAATAAGTCTTACTGAAATGGGGGACATGCACCACTCTAATTCCTTTTCGAGACAGTAACTCTTCAGCCAGGAGTGGCCCCTTTTCAAAAATACTCAGTGAAGCAAGTTCGTCAAAAAAGGCATCATCCAGCTCACCTAGGTCAAACTCGCCCTTGGGTGTTATCTCTTCTGCTAGTTTCAGCGACAGCTCGTGCCAGACCGCTAGAGAATATTTATTCATGGGACGCCCTGTACGCGCGCTAGACTTATGGTGAGCGCTCATCTGAATGCCAGGGAAACGATCACCAAAGAAATTTTCTACGCACTCTTGGGCATATTCTTTTACATCACCAATTTTCAGGTAGCCGGGACAAAGCTGTCTTTCCAGCATTTCCTTAAGGGGGAATGCCGTCCATTCAATGTCGAGTTCAACTGTTGGGCGATGCTCCGACATGAGTGCCTCATACGAGAGCCCCAGATGATTATGCAATGCACGAATCATGTTTAAACTGAGCTTTCGTTTTCCACTGAGCACTTCAGAAACCTTACTAGCCGATCCGATGTAAGGGATTAGCGACCGGTTGGACTTACCTTCCTGATCCAGGCGAAATTTAATGGCCTCGATCGGGTCAATCGGCCCCAAATCTACAGTTTCACCTTCGTATTTCTCAATTAATACAGAGAGAACTTCAAGGGTGTTACCCTCATCACTACCAGGCTCGAGATCCATTACCATCAGCTCATCTAACTGGGCCATGGCCTCTAGATATTGCTTTTCTGATTTGATTACTTGCACTGTCATTTTACTGCCCTCCACATCACCGTTTCCTGGGATTTCGTTTTTTATTCTTCTTGTCGTATTCCGCATGTGTGTTTACATCCAATACCCGCACCACACCGAGTACATATTTAACCCTTACCTCCAGCCTATACTTGTTTCCCTTGATGTTGAAAATAACTACGTTGTCTGACAAGAAGCTGGCACTCGAGTACCGAGCTTTGATGTCATGCGAGTCCTTCCAGGTCGTAGTCTCAAACTCCACCTCTTGAACCCATGCCCTCAGCGCTCCACTTGCATCTGCGTGCTTACGACTAAAAGCATCTACAATGGGCTTACCTAAGACCTTCATTTTTACAAAAGTTCCCAATTTGGGATTATTATAACCGTCCCAAAAAGGGAATGCAAAGATGCTGGCCAATTGGGTAGCTGCTGCTGGATGACTCACCCTCAACCGCTGACAATGGTAAAACCTATCCTGAAATCAAAGCTCTTAGCGCTCTCGGCCAAATGGAAAGCGGTGAATACTGTATTTGGGGTCTTTGCTATTGCCCCTGCGCCACTAAATGCGGGCAACACTACAATTTGGGGGCATAAATGGGGGCATATATATTCTTTATAAACAAAGAGTTATGTAAATTCAATGCGTTACGACCACTATCCCGTTCTGTCTCCGGGCACCATTACAGAACCAAAAGCCTCGCTACTCGGCGGGGCTTTTTTGTTAATATCGCCACCATGTGTAGGCCCCGAAGCGCCGGGCGGTACAATTGTGTCTGCGGATACTGTTCCTGATTAGAATGACACCCCCTGTTGGCCACTTCCACTTCTATAACGTATTCTTCGAATATAAATAAAAACGAGGAAGGCTAATGAAACCGGCAGAAAATGAGCGAATTTTGTATGGGTTCTGGCTATCCCCCTACATGGCTACCGTTGCCCACGTACTGAAAGAATCCAATATCCCATTTCGGTATGAGCGCGTTTCACCTTTTGTGGGTGATACACAGTCCGATCAACACATCGCAAGGAACCCGCTTGGGAAAATTCCCAGCCTTGAGGATTCAAACGGGCTTATCGTGTCCGAGAGCCAGGCAATCTGCCGGTATATTTCACGAACATATCCAGGGGCGCAACAATTTTACCCCTGCGCTGACCCGGTTCTTTGCGCCCCCGTTGATGCGGCGAACGACTTTCTTACATTCTCCATCAGCGGGCCGTTCTTCAACTGGTTTGTCGTCGGCGCTTACTATCCGCAAGCATTCAAATTCAAAACTGAACGTGAATCAGAGATATACAGCTCAT
>QNFS01000123.1 GCA_003646415.1 Gammaproteobacteria bacterium | reverse complement strand
CTGCTCGTAGGGTACGTGGACCGAGTGGACATCCCGGCTGTGGATTATCAGGTCGGTGCCGGAGCGTTCCACCGCGCAGCCGAGCAACTGTAGCAATTGCAGGGATGTGCTAATGTCGCGAACACCCGGGATATTACTGACCTGCAGCGGTTCAGGTGTCAACAGGGAGGCGGCAATAATGGGCAGGGCGGCGTTCTTGGCCCCTGCGACGCTAACTTCACCGCACAATGGGCCATTACCGGTGATCAGTATCTGTTTCACTAAGTGGCCTGGGGTGGATTGATCAGGCCGGCCTCAAGGATGCCGGCGTAGGCGGCGATAATCATATCGATCTGCTCGCTCGAATGGGCCGCGCTGACGCTGTTGCGCAGCAGGAAACTGGTTGAGGGTGAGGCTGGCGGTACCACCAGGTTGACGTAGACGCCCGCTTCCATCAATGCTTTCCAGCAGTCAATAGTGGCCGAGCGATCTTCCATCTCTACCGCTACTACCGGGCTGGCAGTCGGGCCCACGGGCAGCCCCAGGGACTTCAATCCGTCGTAGAGGTGATTGGCGTTGTCCCAGAGCTTTTCGCGCAGTTGCGGCTCCTGACCGATGATACGCAGGGATTCTCGTGTCGAAGCGATCACTGAGGGTGATGATGACGCGGTGAATATGTAGGCGGTGATGCAAAAACGAATCGCCTCGAGTTCCACATGGGGGCTTACGCAGAAGCCGCCGATAGCACCGAGGCTTTTACTGAAGGTGCCAACCGAGAAGTCGACATCGGCCTCCACGCCTGCCGCCTGCGCGGCGCCGCGGCCGCTGTCACCCAATACGCCCATGGAGTGGGCTTCATCCACCAGCAGGTAGCCACCGTATTCCCGTTTAACGGCGGCTATCTCCTGTAATGGGGCGACGTCACCCAGCATGGAGTAGATGCCTTCGGCAATGATCAGGGCCTGGTTGGCCCGGTCACCCAGGCGGCGCATGCGTTTGGCCAGATCTTCCGGGTCGCTGTGCTTGAAGCGAATAACCTCGGCGCCGCTGAGCTTTACCCCGGCGTATATGCTGGCGTGACTGTCGCCATCCATGAGGATGACATCCCCAGGGCCGGCCAGGGTGGAGCACATGCCCATTGTCGCGGCATACCCGGTGGAGAACACGATGGCGTGGTCAACGCCATAAAATCCCGCTATTTCAGTTTCCAGGGCCTGGTGCTCGGCGAAGGAGCCATTGGCCAGCCGTGATCCGGTGGTGCCTGTGCCCCAGCGCTGGGCGGCGTCCCGGGCAGCTTTTATACAGCGCGGGTCGTAAGACAGGCCGAGATAATTGTTGGTGCCGGCCAGTAGGACCTTGTGGCCCTGCACCACGCCCTCGGTGGCGGAGAGAATCTCCTCAGTGACGGCGCCAAAGGGGGCAACCTCCCGTTCGGCGAGGGACGCCTGGAAATCGGCCATAGCTTGAAATTTGTCAAATAGCATAGGGCCCGGACCTCAGAAATTCAGTTCCCGGACTTTTTGGGCCAGCTCGCCAATGGTGTTCACGTCAGGGAGGATGTTCAATGGTATAGAGATGTCGAAATGGTCCTCGATTTTCTCAATGAACTCCATGACTTCCAGGGAGCTGAGACCGATATCGCCCACCAGTGTCGTGGCTTCAGACAGTGTCAGCTTATTTTTGTTCTGTGATTCCAGGGCAGTGCAGAGGAAGTCCAGGTACTCTTGGTAATCGGTCATTTCGTTGCTACCCTTGTGTCATTCAAGGTGAGTCACTAAAATTTTAAAGGCTGGAACTATACCCATGGAACAATGCTAATGCCAGTCATTTGGCTGATAGACGCCTACCGGGCGGGAGAGCGGGGGCAGGTGCGAGCCCTGGTCGAAGCTTTGGGCTGGCCTTGTGAAATCAAGGTGTTGAGCTACCACAGGCGTGTGTTTTTGCCCCATGTGCTGGGTCAGGCCACGTTGCGGGGTGTTACCGCTGAGTCCGCCGCAACGCTGCGGCCGCCCTGGCCGGACCTGGTGGTCTCCTGTGGTGTACGCAATGAGCCGGTTTGCCGCTGGATTCGCGCCCAGTCAGGTGGCCGCACCCGCTATGTGCATGTGGGGCGGCCCTGGGGGTCACTGGATTCGTTTGACCTGGTGATTACCACGCCGCAATACCGCGTACCCCCACGCCCCAATGTTGTCAATAATATGCTGACCTTGCACAGTGTGACACCACAGCGCCTCACATTGGCGCGGTCTGAATGGGCAGCTGCTTTTGCCAATTTGCCTCGCCCTCACTTCGCCGTCATTGTCGGTGGCAATAGTGGACCGTTTACCCTGGGACCCAAAGCGGCTTCCCGCCTGGCGCGACAGGCTTCCCGCCTTGCCCGGGAGCACGGCGGCTCACTGCTGGTGTCCACCAGTGCACGTACCAGCGAGGTGGCTGTGGATGCGTTGCAGGCGAATATTGATGCGCCCAACTATTTTTATCGGTGGCAGGACGCGGGCACAGCCAACCCCTATTTGGGCATACTGGCCTGGGCGGATCGGCTGATTGTAACCGGCGACAGTATCGCCATGCTATCCGAGGCCTGCGCTACCGGTAAGTTGGTACAGATGTTTGACCTGGGTGGCATGCGTGGAGGCAGCCCTGCCGATACGGACTTCCGTTTGGGTGGTGCCCTGTACACGGCCCTGATGTGCTGGCTCTGGCAGCCACTGAGTCGAGATATCACACTGGCCCACAAGCAGCTGCGTGAGTCAGGCCGGGCGGTGTGGCTGGATGAGGAATTTGCACACGCGATGATGCCGGCGGAATCAGATATGCAGCGGGCTGTTACGGCGGTGCGGGGATTACTTGCTGAGGTCTGACTGGCTCTCGGCGTCCAGCAGCCGGGCGCTGCCGTCCTTCATCTGGTACACATAATCGGCTGTCTGCACCATGGCGCGATTGTGGGAGATGGCCAGAATAGTGAGCTGGCCCTTGAGCGTTTCCATGGTTTGCCGCACGGCTTCTTCGGTCTCCGGGTCCAGGGCGCTGGTGGCCTCGTCAAGAATTAGCAGCCTGGGTTGGTTGATCAGTGCCCGCGCGATGACAACGCGCTGCCGCTGGCCGCCGGAGAGCTTGCCGCCGCGCTCGCCCACGATGGTTTCCAGGCCCTGGGGCAGCTGTGACACGAAGTCCCAGGCGCCGGCTGCAAGCAGTGCCTTTTTTGCCTGGTCGATACTGAGTGCGGGGTCACCCAGGGTGACGTTGTGCAAAATACTGTCGTGCAGCAGTATCGTGTCCTGCGGTACATAACCAATCATGCTGCGCCAGAGCTTGATGTCGATGTCCCGCAAGGGTGTTCCGTCCATTAGTATCCTGCCCTGTTGGGGCTGCAGCAAACCTATGGTCAGATCAACGATCGTGGTCTTGCCGGAGCCGGAGGGGCCGACCAGGGTGGTCAGCGAACCGGCCTCAAACTGCAGAGACAGGCCGCTGAATACCGGATGCCCGTCATAGTCGAAACTCACATTCTCGAAACTGATGGCTTTTTCAAAGTGCGGCGTGGCGGTGCCGCACAGTTGCTCCTGTGCATCGTTCGCACCATTGATAGCGTCCATCAGTGACCAGTAGGCGCTCTCACCTTGCGCCAGTTTCTGGTACTGCTTCTGTACTTTGCCGAAGAATGAAAAGGCCCGCCCCAGAGTGACAACCAGTACCATAACCATGGGCAGGTTCATGCCGTATTTGTCCATAGCGACATAGACGCCCAGGCAGATAAACCCGGTGAACATTAGCTCCTGGGCTGAGCTCAATAAAGCGCTACTCAGCACCTGGCGGCGCAGGGCCTTGTTCAGGCGGTTGGTATCGTAGGCCAGTACCTGGTCTGCCAGGTGTTCGCGTGCCATCGCCTTGAGGGGCTTCACCGATTGCAGTGTATCGGTGAGGTTAGTCATCAGTGCGGTCATTAGCCGGGTCTGTTTTTTCCCCGCCCGGCGAGTGATCCTGACCAGAAAGTGTGACAGGCCGATCACTATGGTGCCGGCGACAATAGCGACCAGTGATGCGCGCCACGACAGCGCGAAGGCGATGGCTCCGTAAATCAGCGCCTGAATCAGGTAAGTGATGGCGGTGGCGCCGTTGACGAAGGCTGTCGAGGAGCGCCCCGCCTCGGAGGCCAGTGCGTTGGTGAGTTTGCCCACTGGCTGGTGTAAAAAATACTCCCATTTGCAGCGCAACACCGCGCGCAGCATGTCCAGGCGCAGGTCCGTGCTGACCTGGGCGGCGGTATAGCCGACCTGCCGCTGGGCCACCAAAAGAAATATGCTTTTGAAGGCCACACCACCGACGATGATGCTGAGCATATTGCCCAGAGTCGGGGCGATGCCCAATCCGGCCAGGGTGTCCAGTACGGTGCGTTCAAACTCGCTTTGACCGGCTGTGGATGCTCCCGGCAGCATGCTGGTCGCCTCAGGGCCCAGGGCGATGTTCAGCAGTGGCAATAATGCAGAGAGCCCGATCCCCTCGGCAATGCCAGAGAGCAACAGGGCGACCAGCATCAGCACGGTTTGCCAGCGATAGGCGCGGAAAAAGCCGAGCATCATGCCCATGTGAGAAAGGTCCCGATTGAGTGTATGTAAAGCGGCAGATTATGCCTACACTGCTGCCTGATCACAATTGAGGTCACCAGTGCATGCGCCGTAGCAAGACCACAGCGCACAGTAAGACAATGATTGTCGGCAATACAGCCACCAGGGGAATACTAAACTGTAACAATTGTCCCAGAGCAAAAATGATCTGTGCGGCCAGGTAGAACAGTATGCCGACCACAGCGCCAATGCCCATGTTCAGGCCAAAACTGCGACTGCGCCCCGAGCCCAGGTTGGCGCTGATCGGCGTGGCCAGCAGTACCATGGCGGCAACGCTTAGTGGCATCAGCAATTTCTGCCAGAATACGCTGAGGTATTGCTCCGCCGGCTGCCCGTCGTCGGCGAGGTATTGGCCATACCGGTACAGCACTGAAAGCGCCATGCTGTCGCCGGGCAGGGTGAGCGTGGGCAGCTCACTGGGGGCCCATAGTTGGGCTATTTCCAGCTCCTTGTGAGAGCGAGTTCTCATTTCGCCGCCCACCATCCGTTTTTCCCTGACGCCCTGGAATAACCAGCGTCGGTCAGGGCTGACCTGGGCGGTGCGAGCGTGCAGGGCGCGGATCAGCTGGCCGCTTTGTTCGAATTCGTACAGGCTGATATCGCCCGGTACAGTGTCCTCGAACATCTTGCCCAGGTGGATATAGCGGCGCCCGTTGGTGGACCAAACTCCGCCACCGGGGATTATGATGTTGTTGCTGTAGCGCAGCAGGCGCCGTTCTCGCTCTGCGTTCTGTGCCAGCTGCGGTGTGAAGTATTCCATACAAAGCCACAGGCAGGCCATCAGCAGCAGGGTTGGCAGGGCGATGGCGGTGACCAGTTTGCTAAGGGAGAAGCCGGTGCAGCTGATGATGGTGAGTTCGTTGAAGCGCTGGAGGTTCGCCAGTGCCACGATACTGCCCAACAGGGCGACAACCGGTGCCAGACCCACCAGTTGTTGTGGCAGGCTGAACAGTGTAAAGCGCGCCACGGCCACCGTGTCATAATCAAGCTGGGTATGGCCAAGTTCCTCGATGAAGCTGATCAGGCCGAACACGGTGCCAAGGACCAGCAATACCAGCAACCAGCCCTTGGCCAGGCTTAGGCCAATGTATCGTCGCAGAATCATCGTCGCTTCAACCATGGTTGGGTGACCAGCAGCAGCAGCACGACGGCCTGTATGGCGTAGACGCTCCAGAGGCCGGGTAGTGCCTGCAGCTTTTCCTGTTCAATCCAGGTGCGCGTGACACTGATCATGCTGAACAGGGTGATGTATACCAGCAGTGCGATAAAGAAATTACGCGTGCGGGATTCGCGCGCGGCCGAACGAGCCAGTGGTACGGCGATCAGGCCCAGCAGGACCGTCGCCAGCGGCGTGGTGATACGCCACTGATACTCGGCGATATCCCTGGGCTCGGAAGATGCGGCCAGGTTGAGTGTGGTCTCCGCCTTGCGCCGGTAGTGCTCCCGGGCTTCCTCGTTCGGTAGCCGTATGACCAGCTCTTTGAATTTGAGGGACATATCCTGCCGCCGGTGTCTGTCCAGCAGGTAGTTATAGCCGTTGTAGAATTGCGCCTGCATGGCCTCCCCCGGATTAAGTGTCGGCAGAGAGGCCGATTCCGCGACGATAATTTCCGTACGATGGGCTTTTGGATGATCTTTTTGCAGGAACACATTTTTGTGCAGACCTCGTGCTAGATCGATGTCTTTGGCAATGAAGGTATAGTCACTGCCACCCAGATTGACAAATTGCCCGGCGGCCATTTGTTTCAGGTCAAATTTGGCCTCCGCCGCCGCCTCCAGTGCATAGCTTGTGCGGTAGGCCCAGGGGCGCCCCAGAACAGAAATAAAACCCGTGATAAGGGCGATAACCAGGGCCAGTTTGAGTACCGCTTCCAGAATACGTGCCCGACTCACGCCGGCGGCGTAGTAGGCGGTCATTTCAGAGTCCCGGTAGAGCCGGCCGACCGCGGCCAGCACTGAGAAAAAAAAGGCGGACGGGAGTAGTATCTCCAGGGTAATCAGTGTGTTAAGACCGATCAGCTGGAAGGCTGTGGATATGTCGAGCTGCCCTTGCGCGGCGAAAGACAGCTGTCGCGCTGAGGAAAAACCGATAAAAATCAGTATCAGCAGGCCCAGCCCGGTGCAGAAGGGCCGAACAATTTCCCAGCTGAGGTGGCGGTCGATGATCAAGGGGGTGGCGTTCCTGTCGTAACTGGGGGCATTGTACATCAAGCGCCCGCCATCTGGTCATTTTGGGTGGTTTGACGCATAATTGCACGCTTTTCATCAGCCACCCGGCCCAAGTGCTCTGACCACCTGATCCTAACTTATCAGGTGGTCAGAGCACTAGGAGTAAGAGTCTATGTTTAATCTCAGTGATGGCGTTAAGAAGGCGTTGATTCTCATTCCGACTGAGCCACTGCCCGCCAACACCCGGGTAGCATTGCGTCGCAAGCATCTGGCCGCCTTGGAATTAGCCAAGGCGCATCGGGCCAACTTCCTGATCATAGGCCACCCCAAAAGTGGCAATACCTGGCTCAAGGTGATGATCTCGCGTCTGTATCAGCTGCGTTATGACCTGCCAGAGTCCAAGTTGATCAACACCGATGAGTTTCCCCGCAAGATACCTGAAATACCCAGGCTGGCGGCAACCAATGGCTATTACAGCTATGAGGGTGAAGTCGGTAAATTGCTGGCCAGTGGCGCCGCTGACAATCCGCTGCGCCATAAGTCGGTGCTGTTCCTGGCGCGCAACCCCATCGATATAGCGGTGTCCTGGTACCACCAGTTCACCAAGCGGCAGTCCCGAGCCAAGCAAGAGTTGATCAATTACTTTATAGACCACCCGATCGACCGCCATTCAATCAGTATGTGGGACTTTGTACGCCACTCGGACATCGGGCTGCCCAGCCTGATCGAGTACCAGAATACCTGGGCTCGCAACGTGCGGGACCTGGAGCATGGCATGTTGGCAAAATATGAACAGTTGCGCTCAGAGCCGGTGCCTACATTGCACAAGATCACACAATTGATGGGTGAGAATTTCAGCGAAGATGAGGTTCGGGCG
>QNFS01000122.1 GCA_003646415.1 Gammaproteobacteria bacterium | reverse complement strand
GACGCTGGTGGCTAAGCAATTGAAAAGCCTCCAGGATTTCCCGCCGGCGCGTGGATCTAGTCTGAGCCTCGGCAAATTGTTCGACCATATCAACTACGCGGCCCCCATGCAGTAGGCCTCTGGTTGTAAACCTTTAGCGTTAAACCTGTTGCATTGGCACCAGAGCAGGCCACTGTAGAGGTTTCCGTCAGTGACACCGGTATCGGTATGACCCTGGAACAACAGGGCAGGTTGTTCCAGTCGTTTTCGCAGGCAGATATCTCTACCACCCGAAAATACGGCGGCACCGGCCTGTATTTCCGGGCTTGTCAGTTGCTCCCAGATTCGATGGTAGCCCTAGCACCAACTGCACATGGGGTCATGAACGTAAAACAGGTTGCAATTTACAGACATACCAAACCCCATGGTGTTTCAGCTTTATTTCAGCGGCAATCTCAGTATCTGGCCGATGCGAATCCGGTAGCGTTTATTCAAGTCGTTCATGGCCGCGACATCCCTGATACTGTGGCCATAGCGCGAGGCAATTTCCGAGACGGTGTCACCTGGGGCCACCTTGTGGAACAGGTCGGGTGTTTGCTCATCAAACCACTGATTGGCGGGAATGCCTGCCAGCAATTCGTCGGGGTCGGCAGCCGCGCTGCCTTGGGGAATGCGCATGGTGTAACCCTGTGGTATGTGTTTCTTGCCTTTCCACACCGGATCCAGCAGCGCCCGGTTATGGCTTTTTAACACGGTGAAATTCGTGTTGAACGCCCGTGCAAAGGAATCGATCGGCAAATAGTCGGGTAGTTCCACCTGCGAGTATTGCACCGGTTGGGTGCGCTTATAGGCCGCGAAATAGCGGGAAGGGTTATCGCTGATCTGTACCGCAGCCAGAAAGGACACGTAAAAATTGCGCGAAGCGAAGCCGAAAGAACGGCCCTTGTAGTTGCGCACGATATCGGCGATATCGGTGCTGCCCAATTGTTTCGATGCCCGCCGCACACCGGCAGCGCCATGGTTGTAGGCGGTGAGCGCCAGTGGCCAGGTGCCGGTGAGCTGGTAGTTGTATTCCAGTAACTGGGCGGCGGCGACCGTCGAGGCAAAGGGATCCATGCGCTCATCCACCACATAATCAATCTGCAGGTAGCGGCGACCGGTGGAGCGTGTAAACTGCCAGATCCCGGCGGCACCGACACTGGAATAGGCTTCCGGGTTAAAGGAGGACTCCACGTGGGGGAGAGCGGCGAGTTCGGGCGGCAAGTTTCTTTCTGCCAGAACCCTGGCAATGTGGTCATGCCATTCGCCGGATCTTGCCAGGCCTTCCCGGAAGCGGTCCGACTGCCCGCGCTGGAAGCGCAGGTCGGTGGCCGCATTACGCAAGCGTGTATTGGTGACCTCAGGCCCCCACAGTGAGAGTACGCGCTGCTGTTCGGCGTTGAGCCCGCTGCGGTCGCTGGCCAGATGCTCGAGGATGGCGGCATAACGGCCCTTGGCAGCGCTGATGAACTTCTCATCGGCTCTGCGCTGACCGGTCAGCTCAAGTGTTTCGTAGACCATGGCAAGATTGTAAACGTCATGGATAAAGCCGCTATTCGTGTCTATTTCGCTGTAAACACGCATCCAGAAGTTCACATCCGGTTCGAGCTCCGCAGGCTGCGGAAAGTCCTCATTTGCCAGTGTTGCCATACTGAGAAACAGGGACAGGCAAAAGAATAGCGGGTGGAACGATAGTGGTGGCGGAAAATCTATGTCGCGCATGGGCATAGCATAGCAGTATCTGCCGTCACGAAACGGCGCTGCTTAACGATTTTATGCAAACGCGTGGCCGGTACACGCAACCTCTGGGCAAGCGCGCTCACACTTAGTTCCAGAGGCCCGACCCCAACAAATTTATCTCATCCGCATAATATCGCCAGTATCAAAATTCACTTTCAGGGTAAACTGGATGCGATAATCCTCACCGGTTCTGCCATTGACGTCTTCACGTTGACCCCAGTTGAATTCCGTGCCCAGCATGACATTGTCCGCCGGGTAGTGCAGCAGGTTGATCTGTGCGATTTGTCCCTTTTTAAATTCAGTGGGAAGCTGCCCGTCTGTGGTATCGAGGTCGGTCATGGACCAGCCAATAGAGGTGGACCACCGGTCGTTCCAGTAATGGTCGTAGTAGGCACTAATGCCGAGTAGCTCCACGGCCTCTGCATCAGAACTGTCATGGTCTGCGGAGTCCGGGGCGACATCAATGCCACCGTCATTCATGTAATTACCAATGCCCTCACCATAAACGACCTGTAATTTCAGCAGATCCCTGCCCCAGGTTTTCAAGCCGGCACTGGTGTTAACACCCCAGCCGACCTCGTAATCACCTTTGCCCGTATCCAGTCGCTCATAGCCGAGTTTGCGCACAATGCCCGCCACTTGATAGTGTCCGAAGTCGCCGTTATTACGATAGCGGACGGACAGGTCGGGAATGTCATTGTGGTCCTGCAATAAATCGCCTAACCGGGATTCCGTGGATTCGCACTCAGGGTCTGCGCCGGGTAGGTCGCAGGGATCCGTATCGCGAAAATGGCCCACGGTTAACGCGGTATCGGGATCTTCCAGGGTAACCGAGAATTCGTCTTCGCCCAGTGGGAAGGTATACCGCAGCTGTTTGTTGCGGTAGAACACCATGCCGGTGGGTCCCCAGTAATCGATGGTATTGGGAAAAATATCGATATCCATAAAGTTGGACCAGGTCTGGCCCGCGCCAAGGTTTTTATAGGTGGCCCATGCATGGCGCAGTCGCGGTGTGGTCTGGCCTTCATCGCCACCTACGCCAAACAGTTCGGATTCCAGCATAAAGGTGATGTCTTCGCCGTAATTACCTTTAATACCCAGCCGCGACTGGCGTACACCGAACACAGCGTCACCGTCTTTGCCGTAAGCGCCGTCCTGTGTGGGGATGGTGGACACCCGCAGGGTGTCATCCCAGTTTGGGTCGACCCGCTTGAAATCATAAACCGCATCCGCCATAACGAAGCCATAAATATTCACCGAAAGCGCGTCCAGGGGGGAGGTTTTCAGTTCATCCCCGGTGACCACTACGGGCATCTTCTCTGCTGTCGCTACTTGTGTTGTCGGTGCCGGGGTTGTTGTTATTGGCGTTGTCGTTACTACGGCGCCAGATTCTCCGACCTTGAGGCGTTCGAGCTCGGTATTCATGGATTCCAGCATGCGCTGCTGCTGTTGCATCATCGCTTTTTGCTGGCTCAGTTGCTCCTCCAGCAGGTGGATACGCTCCGCATCGGTGGCTGCCTCGGCGGAAAGGACGGTAGTGGCGGCGATAATGGCTGCTGACAGTAAAGATTTATTGAGTGTTTTCATCGGGCTCTCCATGGCCTAGTATTTGCAACGAACACGTTGACTTCAGTATATATGATGCAGACGAAGATACAGTTGGTATTTTTTATCAATTCTCTTTGACATACATGGCGGCCTCGGCTCCGGCCAGGCGACCAAAGGTGATGATGTCAGAAATGGCGTTGCCCCCCAGGCGGTTGGCGCCGTGCACACCGCCTGTGGCTTCACCGGCGGCATACAGACCCCTGATCGTGTGCCCGTCTCTGCCTTTTACCCTGGTCCCGGTGTCAATCATCACCCCGCCCATAGTGTGGTGAACCGCGGGCGTCACCTCTATCGCATAGTAGGGTGCGGTAGCCAGCTCCCGTGGCAGGTCAGGGCGCTCGAATTGGGTGTCTTCTCCGGCTTTCACAAACCCATTGTAGGCCACTATGGTGGCTGCCAGGTTAGCGGCGGGCAGGTCGATCTCATTGGTGAGAATTTCAATGCTCCCGCCCTCGCTAACAATGTGCAAGTGTATGAAGCTTTCGATTTTACTCAGGCTCTGGCGCACGGCATCATCAAATATCAGATAGACACTTCCTCCCTCCTGGGCCAGGATTGCCGCCGCCGCCTTGTCCCGGGTGGTGATCTCGTTGACGAAACGCTCACCGTTACGGTTGACCAGGATCGCACCGTTACCCCGAATCGCTTCAGTCACCAGCACCCCACCCACAGGTGAGTATGTTGGATGTGCCTGTATGTATTCCAGGTCTCTGGTGGCGGCCCCGGCAAGTTGAGCGACCTCCAGACCATCACCGGTGGCGCCCGGTTGATTGGTGTTTTTGAAGCCCCTGAGTTTGGGGTCAAGCTCGGCCACCCGCTTATTGTTCCTGGAGAAGCCACCGGTGGCCAGTATGACGGCATCGGCTTTGATCACGTAGTAGCCGGTGAACTCGCCATGCACCAGCACTCCGGTCACTGTGCCGGCCGGATCCTTCAGGATTCGCACCACTCGGCTGTTGAAACGAATGTCGACGCCACGCTGCACTGCATTATCCCACAATACCTGGGCGACATGCGCGCCGACACCGGCCCCACCCGCCGGCCTGTGGCTGCGGTCGGCGCTGGCGCCACCCATGCGGCCCACGTCGCTCATATCAGCCCCCAGGGAGGTCAGCCAGTCAATCGAATCGGACGAATTATTGGCCAGTACTTGCACCAGATCGGGATCGTTGATGTCGTGGCCGCCTTTCATGGTGTCATCAACCATGGTCTGTTTGGTGTCCGAGATGCCCAGTTTTTCCTGTGGTCTGGTTTCGGCGGCATTCATGCCCCCCGCGGCGAGCTTGGTATTGCCACCCGGCACGGGTTCTTTTTCCAACAGGATTACCCTGGCGCCCGCATCCGTGGCGGACACGGCTGCGGCCAGACCGGCACCGCCGGATCCAACCACCACTATATCCGTCTCTATCCTCGGAGCCATAGCAATGGCCTGATTCTGTGCGGCCCTGTCTTCAGCGTCGGCGATCAGAGGAGCCGGCTTGCGTGTCCAGCTGCCGCCGAATGGCATGTTGAAGTCGAAGCTGTGGCAAGCGTCGCAATAGGTCACCGATTTTATATGGCCGTTGTGACAGGTGGTGCAAGCCACATCACCGATGAAGTGGGATTGGTGGGGAGAAACTTCGAGTTCAGTCTCCCTTGAGGCAACCGCCTGTGAATCACCGTGACAGCTGACACACCCGGTATTCTCATGGCTCAGGTTGTCATCTTCAGGGCCCTCGTCAGAAGCGTGGCAGGTATAGCAAAGCGTCTTCTCGCCGTGTGCGTCTGCCAGCACCTCTGCCTCGGCAACAGTTGCCCCGGGCATGTCCGCGGGATTGTGAGCGAGGCCCGCATGGCAGTCTATGCAGGTCTTGTCATTGTCCAGCATCGCCCGGTGAAATTGTCTGGCCGCGGTGCTCTGCAGGCCCGAGTCCATCTGCTCGACTTCGTGGCAGTTGCGACATTCCTGCGAGTCGTTGGCCCTGATGCGGTCGATTTCCTTTTTCTTCATGTGCGGGGTGTGGGCGGCATATTTCTCCGGCGTGTCGATAATGCCGGTGATATGCCCCCACACTTCCCGGGATGCCTGGATCTTGCGAATCATCTTGGGTACGAATTCGTGGGGCACGTGACAATCCGAGCAACCCGCGCTATTGCCACTGGCATTGCTGTAGTGGCGGGTTTTCCGCAGCATGACCAGGGAGTTGTCCTTCTGTTCGTGGCAGCCGACACAGAATTCATCCGTGTTGGTGGCGTGCATGGTGGCGTTAAAGGCCAGAATGCCACCCACACCCAGGGCGAGGCCGATGACCACCAGGCTGAGCACAGAGCGGCTTGTTGAGGGGCGCAGCCAGCTTCGGATCCAACCTGTTACTTTTAACTCGGGCATTGGGCGAATCTTCCATGACTATTCTTTCACTGCGCATCATGCCACGGATAGTGACGTAAAATAAGGCTGCCTGTCTCTTCTTTACAAAACCAGCCGCCCTGAGGCAAGCTGGTGGTTGTTGAGTACGAGGTAAACCCGATGATTTTTATCCAGCTGGGAATACTGCTGCTGTGTATCGTAATCGGCGCCCGACTGGGTGGTATCGCCCTGGGCACCGTTTCCGGCATTGGCCTGGCTGTCTTCATGCTGGTGTTCGGTATGCCCCCGGGCAGCCCACCGGCGGTGGTGCTGGGGATGATACTGGCCGTTATTACCGCGCTGTCCATGATGGAAGCCGCCGGCGGCATGGATTACCTGGTGGAGTCGGCGGAAAAGATTTTGCACAAAAACCCCAGGCGCATTACCTATATGGCGCCCTTCATTACCTACCTGCTGATCTTCGCCGCGGGCACCCAGCACGTTATTTACTCCCTGTTGCCGGTCATCGCCGAAGTATCGCGCAAGGCGGGTATACGCCCGGAGCGGCCCATGTCCATGAGCGTGATCGCCGCCCAGCACGGGCTTATCGCCTCTCCCGTATCCGCCGTCTCTGTGGCTCTGCTGGCTTCCCTGGCCTCACTCGATGTGGGGCTTGTGCAGATTATGATGGTGACGATTCCCGCCACCTTGTTCGGCGTCACCCTGGGGATTCTATCCGTGGCCTGGAAGGGGCCGGCCCTGGATGATGACCCCGAATACCAGCGTCGTCTGGCCGAGGGCGTTGTGGCGCCCCCCAGCCGGCAAAAACCACTGGAAGGGCAGGCCCGCACCCGGGCCATGGGCGCTTGTGGCGTGTTCCTCGGTGCTGTGGCCGTGGTGGTGTTACTGGGCCTGTTCCCCAGCCTGCGGCCGGCGTATGAGATTATCGTGGACGGGGTCGCGGTGACGACGCAGGTCGATATGGGCAGAACGATAATGATTGTGATGTTGGCCGCCGCCGGCCTGATCACCTTGTTGTTCAAGGCCGATCCCGCCAAAGCGGTGAAGGGCAACCTGATGCGCGGGGGCCTGGTGGCGATTATTTCCATACTGGGGGTGTCCTGGCTGGGTTCATCCTTTTTTACCGCCAATGAGGCAACCATTGTGGGTACCATCTCGTCCTTTGTAGGCACCTATCCCTGGGTGTTCGCGCTGGGCTTGTTTGTGCTTTGCATCCTGCTGTTCAGCCAGGCCGCGACCATTGTTATTCTGGCGCCCGTGGGCGTGGCACTGGGGATGCCGGCGCACTTGCTGATCGGCGTGTATCCGGCAGTGAATGGTAATTTTTTCCTGCCCACCTATGGTACAGTGCTGGCGGCCGTTTCTTTTGACCAGACCGGAACCACCCGGATCGGCCGGTATTTGTTGAATCACAGCTTTATGGTTCCCGGACTGGTGACCACGATCAGCGCCACCCTGGCGGGATTGGCGCTGAGTTCTGTGCTACTTTAGGTAGTGACATCATCAATGTAATAGGGAGATTACAATGAACATCAAAACACGATTTGGAACGGCTTCGGTGCTGGTACTGGCGTTGGCCGGCGGCTCGGTGCTGGCCGATGCCGGCAGTAGCGGTGCCGTGCGCGTGGAACATGACTTACTGGGTGAAAAAGCGGTCCCCGCGTCCGCCTATTACGGGATACAAACCGCCCGGGCGATGGAAAATTTCCAGATATCGGGAAGGACGCTCAGCGACTACCCCGAATTCATTATCGGTTATGCCCAGGTCAAGATGGCCGCGGCGATGGCCAATACC
Source organism: Gammaproteobacteria bacterium (assembly GCA_003646415.1). Lineage (GTDB taxonomy): Bacteria > Pseudomonadota > Gammaproteobacteria > Pseudomonadales > Halieaceae > JBALVO01. The sequence continues at coordinate 215 of QNFS01000122.1, read as the reverse complement.
GACGTGGGTAAGATGGATAAAAGCGTACGTGACGCCATCATCAAGGCGGGCGATGCGATTATCGCGGGCAAGTATCACGATCAGTTCCCGGTGGATCCTTACCAGGGCGGGGCGGGCACCTCAACCAATATGAACACCAATGAGGTGATGGCCAATGTAGCCCTGGTGCTGACCGGCCACAAGCTGGGGGATTACGATGTGATCGAGCCCCACGG
>QNFS01000121.1 GCA_003646415.1 Gammaproteobacteria bacterium | reverse complement strand
TCTATTCCCAGGATAAGCGACATACAAAAATCCGCCAGATGCTTTGAGGTCTTATTATGTACAAATTTACAGCATTGGTCAGTAGCTATTGGCTACTCTGGTAGTAAATTGAGTAAGGAATTTCGTGTTATGTTCGGGTGGCTCAGTGGCGGCCCCAAAATAGCTATTCGTCCTGCGCAGCCTCTTCTCGCGTCTGGCGCAGCCGGATATTCAACTCCCGCAACTGCGTGGCGCTGACATCCCCGGGGGCGTCCGTCATCACGCAGGCCGCGCTCTGGGTCTTGGGAAAGGCAATAACGTCACGGATGGAGTGCGCACCGGTCATCAGCATCACCAGGCGGTCCAGGCCGAAGGCCAGGCCACCGTGAGGGGGGGCGCCGCACTGCAAAGCCTTGAGCAGGAAGCCGAATTTCTCCTCAGCCTCCGCTTCGTCGATACCCAGGATGCGGAATACGGCTTCCTGCATGTCACGACAATGAATACGAATACTACCCCCACCGAGCTCACAGCCGTTTAATACCATGTCGTAGGCCCGGGACAGGGCCTCGCCAGGATTGGCCGTCAACTCTTCGGCGCTGCACGAAGGTGCTGTAAAGGGGTGGTGCAGAGGCGTCCACTGACCGCTGCCATCGTCCTCGAACATGGGGAAATCCACTACCCACAGGGGAGACCAACCCTCCCCAATCATACCCAGGTCTTCAGCCACCTTGGTACGCAGAGCTCCCAGGGCCTCATTGACCACCCGGGCCTGGTCGGCACCGAAGAAAATAATGTCGCCGCTGGCTGCATCCAGGCGCTGCATCATCCGGGCCACGACCTCGTCGGGCATAAACTTCAAAATAGGAGACTGCAGGCCCTCCAACCCGGCATCAATATCATTCACCTTGATCCAGGCCAGTCCCCTGGCGCCATAAATGGACACATATTTGGTGTAACCATCAATTTCCTTGCGGCTGATAGTCGCGCCACCGGTCACCTTCAGCGCGGCTACCCGCCCCTTTGGGTCATCCGCAGGTCCACGGAACACCTTAAAATCCACCTGCTGCATCAGGTCATCCACACTCACCAGTTCCAGCGGAATCCGCAGGTCAGGCTTGTCCGAACCATAGCGTTCCATGGCCTCGGCATGGGATATGTGGGAAAACTCGGGAAGATCCACATCCAGCACAGCTTTGAACAGTTCACGGATCATGCGCTCTGTAATAGCCATGATCTGCCGCTCATCAAGAAAAGCCGCCTCAATATCGATCTGCGTGAATTCCGGCTGCCGGTCAGCGCGCAGATCCTCATCGCGGAAACACTTGGCGATCTGATAGTAACGGTCAAACCCGGAAACCATCAGCAACTGCTTGAATAGCTGGGGCGACTGGGGCAGTGCGAAGAACTGCCCGGGATGAGTCCGGCTGGGCACCAGATAGTCGCGCGCACCTTCAGGGGTTGCGCGGGTGAGTATTGGCGTCTCTATATCCAGGAACCCCTCCGCATCAAGGAAGTCGCGCGCTGCTGTGGTAATTTTGGAGCGCATGATCAGGCGATTCTGCATTTCATGGCGACGCAGATCCATGTAGCGGAACTGCAGACGCACTTCTTCTCCAACAGCCGTGTATTCATCCAGCTGAAATGGCGGCGTCACCGCCGTGTTGAGGATTTCCAACTCCTTGCCCAACACTTCTATCTCGCCGGTGGCCATGGCCGGGTTGATTGCCGCCTCATCTCGCGCGCGTACCCGCCCGGTAACCTTGAGCACGTATTCGCTGCGAACCCGATCAGCCAGCTGGAAATGCTCCTCAGTGTCCGGGTCGAACACCACCTGCACGATGCCTTGCCGGTCCCGCATATCGAGAAAAATCACCCCGCCATGATCCCGGCGGCGATCCACCCAACCACAAAGGGTCACTGTCTCATCGATATTAGCTGTTCCCAAAGCGCCACAATAATGACTGCGCATAGTTTGAATTCCATCTGATTTGGCTGGCCGGACCCGTATCGGGCCAGGGGTTAGGCTGTCTTCTTGCTCTCGCTCTTCTTGCTCTCGCTCTTCTTGCTCTCGCTCTTCTCGCCCTGACCAGAACCGACGGTGTCACCGGAGCCCGATGGCGCGACACTATCGGAGCCACCCGCCAGGTTCTTTTTGTCGCCGGTTTTGAAGTCGGTCTCATACCAACCGCCACCCTTAAGGCGAAAGGCCGCAGCGGAGACTTTTTTCTTCAGTGCGGGCTCCCCGCACTCCGGACAGTCCAACAATGGTGTATCGCTAATCTTCCGCAAGGCCTCCAGGTTTTTACCACAGGCCTCGCACTGGTACTCATAAATCGGCATGGAATGGACCCACCAATGATCATAATGTGAGAGAGAAAATTCGAGGCGCGGATTTTACCCCATGCGAACGCATAGGCCAAGCGCAGGGGCTGGCAGCTCTATAACTAAAATCGAGGGGCAGGAAACCCCTCCACCGGGAAAGGTGCGTCAGGTGCGGACTGCGGTCATCCCGGCCGGGGCAGGCAGGGTGACCAGTATTCGGCGCCTTAGGAGGCGGCAAATTCCTTCAGTTTCTTCAGGGGACGTACTTTCACTGCGATGCTGGCAGGCTTCGCCTTGAACATGGTCTCTTCACCAGTGAAGGGGTTAATGCCTTTGCGCGCTTTTTTAGCAGGCTTCTTCACTGTGGTGATTTTCAGAATACCAGGAACCGTAAACTCACCTACAGAACGCTTCTTGATACTGCGCTCCATTAATGTGTGGAATTCGTCCATAACGGTACCAACCTGCTTCTTGGTCAAGCCTGTACTGTCCGCCACGCTTGCAATAATCTGACTCTTGGTCATTTTTTGCCTGATCGCGGGCGCTGCTTTTTTAGCTACTGCCTTTTTCCTAGCAGGAATTTTTTTGACTGCTGCTTTTCTTGCTGGAGCCTTCTTTTTAGCTGCTGCTTTTTTCTTGATAGCCATCTTATTGTTAACCTTCCCTAATAGTGAGATGAGACACGCATTTAACCTGGGCCACTCGCTTCACATAACCATGAAAAACAATACCGCCACAAGCTACAAGCAATATATAAATCATGAAACTCTGTAATACAAGTGTTTTTAGGTTAATTTTTTTCACACGGCCTGTTTTTTTAGCTTCAGCTGCATTTTCGGGATAAAAAGTAGTGCCCGGGTGCAACAATTTTCCCAGCGAGAAAACTGACACCGGACCGGGTCTCCCCCAGGGAGAGCTGCTACAAGAACAGTGTCAATTACCAACTTGATTAAAATGAATCGTAGTTTGATCTATTCTGACCCCGATTATTCTTTCCGGAGAACGCGTTCGGACGTAAACTATGCTCCCTGTTTTAATCGCACTCACCGGATAGATTCATGCGTACCAGTAACTTCCTTATCGCCACCCAGAAAGAGACGCCGGCCGACGCCGAGGTCATCAGCCACCAGTTGATGTTGCGCGCTGGCCTTATCCGCAAACTGGCTGCCGGCTTATACACGTGGCTACCCCTCGGGTTACGGGTATTGCGCAAAGTGGAAAACATCGTGCGCCAGGAAATGGACTGCGCCGGCGCCCAGGAAGTCAGCATGCCGATAGTGCAACCCGCACAATTATGGATGGAATCCGGCCGCTGGGAACAGTATGGGCCAGAGCTACTACGCATTCAGGACCGTCATCAGCGGGATTTCTGCCTGGGGCCCACCCACGAAGAGGTCATTACCGACCTGGTGCGCCATGAGATAAAAAGCTATAAGCAACTGCCCATCAACCTCTACCAGATCCAAACCAAGGTGCGCGATGAAATACGGCCCCGTTTCGGTATTATGCGCTCTCGTGAGTTCCTGATGAAGGACGCCTATTCCTTCCATATAGACCAGTCATCCCTTGAGCAAACCTACAATGTAATGCACCAGGCGTATAGCAACATCTTCACCCGCCTGGGCCTTGATTTTCGTCCGGTAATCGCCGACACGGGCAGTATAGGCGGCAGCGCATCCCATGAATTTCATGTCCTGGCCAACTCCGGCGAAGACAATATCGCCTTCAGCGACAGCAGCGACTACGCTGCCAACGTCGAAATGGCAGAGGCCCTGGCGCCCACCGGTGACCGCCCCGCCCCCACAGGGCAGCTGACCGAAGTGGCCACCCCGGGCGTCAAAACCATTGATGAGTTGGCGGCCTTCTTGTCAATTGACCCTGCCACCACGGTAAAGACACTGGTGGTCGCCGGCGCTGAGGAAGGCGCGTTAGTGGCTTTGGTTATGCGTGGCGACCATCAGCTTAATGTCATCAAGGCCGAGAAACTGGCGGGCGTCGCCTCCCCCCTGCAGATGACAGAGGATGAGCGGGTGCGCGCGGTATGTAGTGCCGGATTCGGCTCTCTGGGCCCCGTCGGCCTGGACATACCAATGATCGTTGATCGCAGTGCAGCTCACCTGGCGGATTTCACCTGCGGGGCCAACCGGGATGACGCACACCTGACGGGCGTGAACTGGGGGCGAGACTGCCCGCTACAACAGGTTGAGGATCTACGGGAAGTAGTGGAGGGAGACCCCAGCCCTGACGGCCAGGGTCTCCTGCAGATCAAGCGCGGCATTGAGGTCGGACACATTTTCCAACTGGGCACCAGGTACAGCGAAGCCATGGACGCCAGGGTTCTGAATAAGAACGGCAAGAACATCACCATGACCATGGGTTGTTACGGTATCGGTGTAAGCCGTATTGTGGCCTCCGCGATTGAACAAAATTACGATGACAGGGGCATCATCTGGCCCGCCAGCATGGCACCCTTTCAGCTGGCGATCGTGCCGCTTAATATGCAGAAGTCTGCAGCGGTGGCAAGCGCCGCCGAAGACCTCTACCAGCGACTGCAGGCCGCCGGGGTGGAGGTGCTACTGGATGATCGCAACGAGCGTCCCGGGATCAAGTTTGCCGATATGGAACTGATCGGCATCCCTCATCGCATAGTCATAGGTGATCGCGCCCTGGCCCAGGACAATATCGAGTATAAGGGCCGCCAGGACGAGGACTCACAACTCATTGTGCGGAGTGAGATTATGGAATTCATCCTGGCGCAACTGACCCAGACCGGGGCATGAACCGCAGCGTCATAAGCTCATTGCCGGGGTACTGCCTGGCATTGCTGGTGGGCAGCATTTTCAACCTGCAGGCCCTGGCACAACCAGCGGACCCGCAGGAGCGCGCCGAGCTGCGCAACTTTCTCGAGCAGACCATCCACGGTGCCGACAGCTTCGGTGACCGCTACGATGCGGAAGTGTGGCTGGTGGACATGTCCTCCCGACTGAGCCGGTATATCAAAGACCCGCAACACCGGCTGGATTTACTGCAGGGTATTCACGGTGCCGCCACTGCGGCCAGCGTCCCACCGGAACTGGTGCTGGCGGTGATCGAGGTAGAGAGCCACTTCGACCGGTTTGCCATATCCCGTGTAGGCGCCCAGGGCATGATGCAGGTCATGCCCTTCTGGAAAGATGAGATCGGCCGCCCGGAGGACAACCTGACCCTAACCGCCACCAACCTGGAGTACGGCTGCCGTATCATGCAATTCTATATCCAACGAAAGAATGGCAATCTGCATCGGGCGATGGCGGCCTACAATGGCAGCACTGGCAGCAGGGTCTACAGCGACAAAGTGTACCGCGCCTGGCGCAACCACTGGCGCACAGAACCCCTGGACTGGTCTGAATAGCCACTTCCCGGGAAATAAATTCACTCCCGGGTTTGACAACACAGTGGCGCCTGCCCACTATGTTGTCAGGGTATACACGGCACATGTTGCAACACTAAATGACCGATATAAATCAATTGAGCAAATGGAATCGGGATATATCCAGAGCTATCGCCGCACTGGGTAGCAGCCAGTTTTTCCCCGCCCTGATTGCGTCCATCAATGGTCAGGTGCAAATCGACTACCCGCAGGTCTGGCTATACCATCATGATTTGCCCCCCAGAGTTTTGTATCACCAGATACCCAAGCATGCGATCCGCAGCCAGATCGACCAGTACCTCGACGGCCCCTACCGGGAGGATCCATTTTACCAAACTTCCATGCACCAGCCACGCGCCAAGATCTACCGGCTGTCGCGGGTGACAATGGGCAAGTTGCAGCAATCGGATTACTACCGCAAGTACTATTCCGGTACCGGCACGTCAGACGAAGCCATATACCTGGCCAAGCTACGTGCGGGTAATGTAATCAATCTGAGCATGATGCGCCTGCCCCAGCATGGACCATTCACTGATCAGGAATATGAATCCCTGTACCTGTTGGCAGAACCGGTATCAGAGCTGATCAAATCGCATAGTGAACACGATGATTTTGCCGTAACGCACCTGATCCAACCGGGCATAGACTACCAGATCGACCTGGCATTTCGCACTTTTGGGGCATCCCTGTTATCACCCCGGGAGAAGGACGTGCTGGAGCTGATGCTGCGCGGTTACGGCCCTGGTGTTTCAGCAGAGCGCCTGGGCATCGCGGTGGAGACGGTCAGGCGTCATCGCAAGAGCATTTATCGCAAGCTGGACGTGAGTTCCCAAACCGACCTGTTTTCCCTGTTTCTCAACGCCATGTCCTGTCTGGGTGAAGCCGGTGGTGAAGACCCGCTTAGCATCTATATGGCACCACGCTAGACAGTGCCTACCCCAAGTTGGGCATTGAGTATCAAGCCGCAACTATGGATAGTTCACGATTGCCAGTAAACGTACGGTGGATGCATGTCGCTTGAAGCCGATTGGTTCCTGCGGGCTCACCCGGAAATAACCACAATCGAAGCCCTGCTGCCTGACTGTAACGGCGTAATGCGGGGTAAATGGTTGCCCCGCCACAAGCTGGGTAAAATCTTCGACGGCGAACTAAAACTCCCCAAAACAGCCCTCAGCCTGGATATCTGGATATCTGGGGCCGTGATGTGGAAGAACTGGTATTCGCCTCCGGAGATGCCGACGGTATCTGCCGGCCGGTGGAGGGATCACTGCTACCCACCCCCTGGACCCCTGGCGGCCAACATGGTCAGGTAATGCTTTCCATGTTTGATACGGACGGCACACCCTATCTCGGCGACCCGCGCCACGTCCTCAAACAGGTATTGACCCGTTACCAGGAGTCGGGCTGGCGACCGGTGGTCGCCGCCGAGCTCGAATTCAGCCTGGTGCGCTGGGACGAATCCATCCCCCAACATACCTGCCCCGCTCCGGTCGGTGGCGCCCCGGTCGGTGGCAATACCTATGGCCTGGACGTGCTCAACCACCACCACGCCATGATGGAGGACCTGCGCATAGCCTGCGAGGTACAAGACCTGCCCTTCGACGGAGTGGTAAAGGAGTCCGCCCCCTCCCAATATGAAATCAACATGCAGCATGTGGACAACCCGGTGCTGGCGGCGAAGCAGATCATCATGCTGAAGCGCCTGATCAAGGGCGTGGCGGCCAAGCATGACCTGATCGCCAGCTTTATGGCCAAGCCTTTCGAAAACGAGGCGGGCAACGGCATGCATGTACACTGCAGCGTGCTGGACGAACATATTGTCTATATCTTTGACGACGGCACCGAGACCGGCACCCCCCTATTGCACAACGCCATAGCGGGCTGCCTGCTGAACATGGCCGACTCCGTAGCCATCCTCGCACCCAGTTACAACGCCTACCGCCGCTTCCAGCGTGACTGTCACGCACCCACCTTTCCCAGTTGGGGCTACGAGAACCGTACGGTCGCCGTGCGCGTACCCGCTGGCAGTCATGCCGCGCGACGA
>QNFS01000120.1 GCA_003646415.1 Gammaproteobacteria bacterium | reverse complement strand
ATCGTATTGCCTGGATGCTGGCAACGAGGATCAAATCAAGCACCTTCGGTTGATACCCCCGGCCTCGTGGGAAAACATCATCCTCAATGGCTATTACGATATGTCGGATAATGATGAGCACTGGAACATCGAACCGGAGATGAAGGGCCTCAAGTTGGCCGCGTAATTGAGGATATATTAACCGATTGCTGGGTAAAAAGCGGATTGGTTAAATGCCCTCCAGCGCTACAGACCGTGCCAGTCGTGGATTACAGCAATAAGTGCGACATTTTGCGGCTTTCTGGGTTTAACCCCTATAAGGAATTTGAGTTGCCTGATGTTTGCATTGATCCCGCTTATCTATCGAGTGTGAGGATAAATCATCTTATTTGGTCGGGGTTTTTGTGTTGTAATGGCAGAGAGGTCCAGGTGCATTTTCAAGGGGGAAACGAAATGAGCAGAAACGGGGCAGGCAGTTCCACAACTGATATGACAATAGAAAACACTTTTTGATAAAGTTGAGGCTCTGCTGAAATGATGACGTCTGTGCTGGAAGGTGCACCTCTGGAGGGAATCCGAGTTATTGAGGTGACACATATGCTGGCCGGGCCATATAGCGGTATGTTGCTTGCGGATTTGGGCGCGGAGGTCATAAAAATTGAAACCCCGGAAGGTGACCTCGCCCGGCAGATAGGGACGCGCTACGTTGGGGAGCAAAACATCTACTTTGCCAGTATGAATCGAAACAAGAAAAGCATTTGCCTTGATCTGGCGAGTGACGAGGGAAAGAAGACTCTGCATGCGCTGGTCAATGAGAGTCATGTGTTAATCAGTAACCTGCGGCCGGCCGCCATAAAAAAGCTGGGCTTAACCTACGATCATTTAAAAACACACAATGATAATATCGTCTGCCTTGCTATTACCGGCTATGGGCTAGACGGCCCTTATGCCGATAAGCCGGCTTACGATTACGTTATTCAGGCACTCGCGGGCGTGATTGCATTGACTGGTGAACCTGATGGCCCGCCAGTCAAATGTGGCTACTCTGTTGCTGATAATATTACTGCCAACATGGGCAGTCTTGGTGTACTGGCCAAGATAATCCAAGGCAAGGGCGGGCAGATAGACCTCGCACTGTACGATACCTTACTGTCACATATGAACTATCTCGCGGCTGATTACCTCAATGGAGGTGAAGAGCCCAAACGCTACCCTGGGGGCGGACACCCTTATATGGTGCCTGCGCAACTGTTTCCGACAAAAGAAGGCCACATTGCTATTTTAATCAGTCACGATCGCTTTTGGAGGAAATTTGCAATCGCAACCGGCCAACAGCGATGGCTCGAAGATGAACGCTTTGCAACAGCCGCGGCCCGGCTGGAAAACCGTGAACTTGTCATCGACGCGATCGCAGCGCTTTTTCAAACACAGACAGCAGCGCACTGGGTCGAGTTACTGGACGCCGCAGGTGTTGTAATCGCCGGCGTACAAACACTCGGGCAATCACTGGACAGTGAGTTGACGGCTGCCCGGGAAATGGTGATAGAGGTTCCAACGCCGGATGGCACCATGCGTTTTGTAGGCAACCCACTGAAAATGAGTGGCTGGCGAACACCTCGGGAAAAAGCACCCTCGTTGGGTGAGCACACTGAAGAGATCTGTAATAAATTTACGAGAGCCTGATAGCAGTCGACTTTCAGGTCTTTGATCAGGGAGATCACATTTTGAACGAGCCTCGATCTTCCCAATGGTTGAATAGAGTAGCGATATAAGCCAAGTGTACGGAGCCTGGCCTCTCAGTGGCGTGTGAGGCCATGAATCCGCCGAGCCGCCACACGGACGTGCTCGTAGCGTCCACAGGGAGGCTAGAGTGGTCTTGCAAGAACTTTCATAGGTTGATGCATGGGGTTGTTGCAGATGATTCGATTAATATCCCTCATGGACTCTTGAAATTCACCCGACCTGGCCCCATATGTACCTGCAGAATTAAACTCTTTTAAATCAACATGTTAACAATTGAGGCTACTATGACCGCTGATGTAAGCAAAGAAACAATGGGCTTCCAGACTGAAGCCAAGCAAATGCTTCACCTGATGATCAATTCCCTGTACAGCAACAAGGAAATCTTCCTGCGCGAGCTGATTTCCAACGCCAGTGATGCCATCGACAAGCTGCGCTTTGCTTCTCTGGCAGACGACAGCCTGCTGGAAGGGCAGGGTGATTACCAGATACAGGTGGATGTGGATAAGGAAGCCAATACCATCACCATCAGTGATAACGGTATTGGTATGAACCGCGATGAGGTGATTGAGCATCTCGGCACAATTGCAAAATCAGGTACGGCGGCTTTCCTGGAAACCCTGAGTGGTGATGAGCAGAAAGATTCACAGTTGATCGGCCAGTTTGGCGTGGGCTTTTACTCTTCTTTTATTGTGGCCGAACGGGTCGAGGTACATACACGCAAGGCGGGTGAGTCTGCCGACGAAGGTGTTCTGTGGGAATCCCACGGGGAGGCCGAGTTTTCTATCGAGGGTAAAAGTAAGGATGCCCGGGGCACCAGTGTCACGCTGTTCCTGAAGAAGGACTGTGAAGAGTTTGCCGATGACTGGCGTGTGCGCAGCGTGATTAAAAAGTATTCGGACCATATCTCCGTGCCGGTGATGATGGTTGTGCCGCCAGCACCCCCGGCGGAAGGCGAGGAAGCGCCGGAGAACCCCGAGATTGAATATGAGGCAGTCAATGCTGCAACGGCCCTGTGGACGCGCAGTCGCACTGAGGTCAGCGACGAGGAGTACCATGAATTCTACAAGCATGTCTCCCATGATTTTGAAGATCCCATTACGTGGAGCCACAACAAGGTAGAGGGCAAACTGGAGTACACCAGCCTGTTGTACCTGCCGAAAAAAGCGCCTTTTGATATGTGGAACCGGGAGATGTCCCGGGGACTCAAGCTGTATGTGCAGCGCACGTTTATTATGGATGAGGCGGAACAGTTCCTGCCCATGTACCTGCGTTTTGTCAAAGGTGTGGTGGATTCCAATGACCTGTCCCTGAATGTTTCGCGTGAAATATTGCAGCAGGATCCCGCTGTTGACTCCATGCGCAGTGCGCTTACCAAGCGCGTGCTGGATATGCTGGGCAAAATGGCCAAGGCCGAGGGCGATGAATACGCCGGTTTCTGGAAGGAGTTTGGTCAGGTACTGAAAGAAGGCCCCGCTGAGGACATGGCGAACAAGGAGAAGATCGCCAAGTTGCTGCGTTTTGCCACGACCCAAACCGACAAGGAAGAGCAGGACCAGTCGCTGGAAGACTATGTGTCTCGCATGCAGGATGAGCAGGACAAAATCTATTATGTGGTTGCGGAGAACTTCAATACGGCGAAAAACAGCCCGCACCTGGAAGTATTCCGCAAAAAGGGCATCGAAATATTGTTGCTGGCTGACCGGGTAGACGACTGGTTGATGAATCACCTGCAGGAGTTCGATGGCAAGCAGTTCCAGGATGTGGCGCGCGGCGCCCTTGATCTGGCCAGTGATTCAGAGGAAGACAAGGCCGAGCAGGAGAAGATCGCCAAAGAATCAGAAGCACTGGTGGAGCGCATGGCTAAGGTTCTGGAAGACAAGGTCGCTGAAGTGCGCGCGACTAACCGTCTTACGGACTCAGCCGCCTGCCTGGTGGTGGGTGATTTCGACATGGGCGCTCAGATGCGCCGCATTATGGAAGCTGCCGGTCAGGAGGTACCAGAGAGCAAACCGATTCTGGAGGTTAACCCCGCGCATCCCCTGGCGCAGATGCTGGATCGGGAAGTCGATGAAGATCGCTTTGCAGACCTGGCCAGTATCGTTTTCGATCAGGCCAATCTGGCAGAGGGCGGCCAGCTTGATGATCCGGCGGCCTATGTCTCGCGCCTGAACAAACTGCTGCTGGAGATGAGCAAGACCTGATGAACCGAGGCAGACCCCGTACCCAAAGGCTGATGTATGAGCGGTGCTGAAACGGTTGCCCGACGTTGGCAGGTCAATGGTTTGCAGCTGGCCGGTTTGTCCTGGGGGGACCCCACTGGGCGGCCCTTGCTGGCCCTGCACGGATGGCTGGATAACGCGGCCAGTTTCAGTTTGCTGGCGCCGTTGCTGGAAGGCTATCATGTTGTCGCGCTTGACCTGACAGGCCATGGCCAGAGTGATAGGCGGTCGGAGGATGCCACCTACCAGATATGGGATGACCTGCCGCAAATTCTTGGCGTGCTGGATGCACTGGGTTGGGATAGCTTCAGTTTGCTCGGTCATTCCCGCGGCGCAATCATATCCAGTCTGTTTGCCAGTACCTTCCCGGAGCGTGTTGAGCGACTGGTATTGTTGGATGCGCTGGTGCCCCAGCCTGTTGCAGAAGAGCAATTCAGCATACAGTTGCGCAAGTTTGTACAAGACAAGCAACATTTGCTACAGCGGGACACTCGATTATTTGAATCAGTGGAAGCCGCAGTGGCGACTCGTGTGGAGCGTGGCCTGCCCCACTGCGCAGCTCGTTTACTGGTGGAGCGGAACCTGCGAGCCTGCCCCGGCGGATTTACCTGGACTACCGATCCGCGCCTGCGCGGCGCATCTGCCGTGAAATTGACAGCGGGGCAGAATCGGGCAGTATTGGAGGCACTGGTCATGCCCACGCTGCTACTTACAGCACAGGAGGGGTTTGATCGACAACCGGATATCGCTGCCAGTGCAAAACAGTACATAGGCGATCTCACTATCGAACAGGTAGCCGGTGGTCACCATTTTCACATGGGGCCTTGCGTTGCCATGGTTGCTCAGTGCATAGTGGATTTTTTACAGGGACGGGAGGGGCATGAATCAAGATGATATTTAATCACATGAGCTACGGGTTTTCCTACAGGATGATGCTGGTTTCGCTGCTCTTATTGGTTGCCGGCGCCGCTGTTGCAGCCGTCACCCCGGAGGCGTTGCTGCGGCAACTGAACGATTACCCTCACGCCCAGCAGGTGGCCCATTCTGAAGAGGAGGTCAGGGATCACGAAATCGGATTGGGCGCCATGCAAAAAGTGAGCGGTGCCTGGAGATTTAAAAACAGCGAGCGCCAGAGTGGGTTGCTGTCACGCCATACCTGGCAAATCGTGGATGGTTTCACCTCTATAGAGGTTATGGATGAACTGGTCGTCACACTTCAAGAACAGGCCGGTACAACATTACTGTTTGCCTGTGAGGCGCGCGCCTGTGGCCAGGGCGCACAGTGGGCTAATCGCGTATTCCACCAGCGGTTGCTCTATGGCAGGGAAGACTTACAGCGCTACCGGGTCTATGCACTGCAAGCCGATGATGCCGAGTATCGCCTGGTGCTCTACAGCTCGGCCCGTACCGCCGACCGGCAGTATCTGCATGTGGATTTGTTGCGTATTGCTGACTTATGAAATGGTTTAAGCACTAGCGCTTCATTTGTAGCAGCGAGAGAAACTCTTCACGAGTTTTTTGCTCACTGCGAAAAGTGCCCAGCATTGCCGATGTTTTCATTAGCGAGTTTTGCTTTTCCACACCGCGCATCATCATGCACATGTGCTGGGCTTCAATAATCACGCCCACACCCTGTGCATTGGTCACTTCCATAATGGTTTGCGCTATCTGTGACGTCAGTGCTTCCTGTATCTGCAGGCGGCGGGCGAATACATCGACGATCCGGGCAACCTTGGACAGTCCTAATACCTTGCCCGTTGGGATATAGGCCACGTGGCACTTGCCAATGAAGGGCAGTATATGGTGTTCACACAGAGAGTACATTTCCACATCCTGCACCAGAATCATTTCACTGGAGTCGGCGGGGAAAAGAGCCTCGTTCACTACCTCTTCCACAGACTGCTGGTAGCCTTGAGTCAGAAATTCAAAGGCTTTAGTGGCGCGTTTGGGTGTATCGACCAGACCCGGTCGCCCCAGGTCTTCACCTATAGACTCGATGATTTTTGCCCAACTCTCTTCCACAGGACTTGCTCCGTCATGGCGTTCACACAGGGGCCGCCAGTGGCCCACGGGGCAGCGATAGTAACAATCCGTCGAGAGCAAGGCAAACGGTGTCCCGGGCCTGCTGCGGCCTTATAGCCTGTGGTGACGTTATAGGATGCCGCGGCCTTGTAAAGCGCCGTGGCCTTGTAAATAGTCTTGTACGATCGGGTACACTGTGACCATGGATGATAATGATACCTTCAGTGAATACCCGACAACGGTAGGACAGGCCCTGCAATACTGCAGTGACGCACTGGATAATAGCGACGTATACTTTGGTCACGGCACGGACAACCCCTGGGATGAAGCGGTACAAATGGTCTTGTCCATAGCCGATTTGCCGTTGGATTCCGATGACGGTGTGTTGCCCCATCCACTGGACGATGAGTCCTTTGCGCGCATGCAGGCACTATTGCAGCGGCGTATCACCGAGCACCTGCCCCTGCCTTATCTGCTGGGAAGGGCCTGGTTTGCCGGGCTGGAATTCCGTTGTGATCAGCGGGCTATTATTCCACGATCTCCTATCGCTGAATTGATTCTCCACGATTTTCAGCCCTGGTACAGCGGGCCAGAGCCTCGCCGTATACTCGATTTGTGTTGCGGAGGAGGTTGTATTGGTCTTGCGGTGGCCCACTATTTTCCCAAGGTGGAAGTCGATTTGCTGGATATCGATCCTGCGGCCCTGGATCTGGCCAGGGAGAACGTGGCTCAGCTGGGTCTGGGCAGTCGCATCCGGGTTCTTCAGTCGAATCTGTTTAATGCCCTGGAAGATGTCAGCTACGATCTTATCCTCAGTAATCCCCCTTATGTCGACGCGGACGATCTGGCCTCTATGCCCGCGGAGTTTCACCACGAGCCCAAACTGGCACTGGGCTCAGGCCCCGATGGCCTGGACCTGACCCGCTCTATACTGGCAGGGGCGGCGCATTACCTGAATGATACGGGACTGCTGGTAGTCGAGGTGGGCAATAGCTGGGGGGCATTGGAAGAGGCCTATCCCAGGCTGCCCTTCACCTGGCTGGAGTTTGAGCGGGGCGGGCACGGTGTGTTCGCACTCACTGCCCGGGAGCTGCATGATTACAGCGCCGGGGAGCGTCGTCTATAGGGCATCGGCGCGGGTGTGGACTTCTCGGGATGTCGCGTGTACTGCTCGGGATCTGTCACCTCCGCCTGGTAGATAACGTAGGCAGCCATATTGCTATCTCCTCGTTGTTGGTAGTAGTACAGCAAGGATAGACTAAACGGCAGAAAGTAGGTGCGGCCGTTCTCGCTCTCCCTCCCGCACCAGAACACCTCACTTACAATGAAAAATTGGGCCAGAAAATCACCCCCCTGGCTGGTCAGATAAACGAGGGCAGCCACTTCCTGCTAACACTCATCGCCGAATTTGAACTGCGTAAAGGCTGGAATGTTGATGCTCTGGATATTTTTTTTACCGCTGCGCCGGGTTTAGAAATTACCGGAGTCTTCGTGATGGGTACTCCGGCAAGAGGCAATGGGTAGCCATCTTTAGTGACTCCCGGTTCTCTGGGGAAGCGGTAGTCCTCTGCCCCAGCGTTCACGAAATGGGGTAGCATCAGGAGTGCGGTAATGTACCCCAATAGTAGTTTCTTCATTTTTCAGTTCTGCCTTGAGTTTTGTGCCGTAAACGATATCACAGGGTTAATGTCTCTTAACAGGCGCGATTTCAGCCGGTCGATATAAGCTAGTGTCGATTACATCAATTTATAGAATAAAAGCTAACCAAGTGGACACCCATTGCAATACTTTGGCCAGAATATTTATGGGATTACT
>QNFS01000119.1 GCA_003646415.1 Gammaproteobacteria bacterium | reverse complement strand
GCACCAATCGCATCGCCATCCTGGCACAAAATCTTTCGGCAATCGTGGCCTTTGCCCGCCGTGGTTTCAGGGATTTCAGGCTCAGCCTGACGCTGGCCGCCTGCGCCGTACCCGGCGCCGTGGCCGGTGCACTGGTGGGCTCCCAACTGGAAGGCGTCTGGTTTAACCGCGCCCTCGCGCTCATTATGGTGGGCGTAATGCTGGTGATGCACTTTGACCGGGGCGCAACCGAGCAACCGGAGGATCACCAGCCCACAGCCAAGCAATTACTGAGAGGCCACTTTCTTATGGTCGGGGCGGGCTTCTGGGGTGGATTTATTCAACTCGGCGTGGGATTCATCCTGATGCCCATCCTGAACAGGGCCATGGGGCTGGACCTGGTGCGCACCAATATGCACAAGGTCTTTATTATCGCCGTCTATACCGTTGTGGCCCTGGTGATATTCGCCTCCCGGGTAGAGTTAATGTGGGCGGTAGGCCTGGCCCTTGCCCTGGGCAATTCCATTGGCGGCTATCTGGGCGCGCATTTTACCGTCAGCAGAGGTGAGCACCTGATCCGGCTGGTGCTAAACCTTGTACTCGTCGCCTTCATTATTAAGTTATTATTCACCCTTTAGCGTACCCTCTGGGTAGCCACCTCCACAAAAGCCCCTGACTGTATGATTGAAGTGCAATCCCTGACACGCTGCTACGGCAAGACCATCGCCGTGGACAACGTGTCTTTTCATATCAGTGATAACGAGATCGTGGGCCTGCTGGGACATAACGGAGCCGGTAAAACCACGATCATGAAAATGCTCAGCGGCTACCTGGAGCCCACTGCCGGCAGTATTGTTATCAGCGGCATCGATCTGACTACACAGGCGCAAATAGTCCAGCAGCAACTGGGATACTTACCGGAAAACCCGCCCGTGTACCCTGAAATGATGGTGGCGGATTACCTGGACTATGCGGCGACGCTCAAAGGCATCTCGAAAAAAGAGCGCTGCCAGGCAGTGCGCGGGGCCATTTTGGCCACCGACCTGGCACAACGGGCACTGGATCCGATCAGCACCCTGTCCCGTGGTCTGAGACAGCGGGTAGGCGTGGCGCAGGCTGTTCTGGGCAGACCCCGCCTGCTGATCCTGGACGAACCCACCAACGGCCTGGATCCCAACCAGACCGAGCATATGCGGCAGCTCATTAAAAAACTGGCACGCAGGGCTACCATCATACTGTCTACCCACATCATGCAGGAAGTGGATGCGATATGTGACCGGGTGTTGATACTGCGCAATGGGCAACTGGCCCTGGACCAGCGCATGCGCGACCTGCATTACAGCAGAACGTTACAGCTGCGCACCAATGCCGCCGTGGAATCCCTGGCCTCATATCTGCGCCGCATGCCACAGGTAGCTTCTCTCAAACAGTCCAGCCCGGAGGACGGACTGATGCAGTTCTCCCTGCAGTTGCACCAGAATGCGGACATGGATACCGCCGCCAACAATATCGCCAAATGCGTCATCGAGGTCGGCGCCAGGTTGTACCAGCTACAGCCAGTAGCGCGAGACCTGAGCAGCGTGTTTCGGGAGGTTAACACCGGTGGCGACTGATTCCATCGCCCGTCGGGTAGCACAGAAAGAAGTGCGGCTGTTTTTTTCGTCCCCGGTCGCCTGGTTGTTCCTGGCCTCCTTTGCCACTGTCACCCTGTTTATATTTTTCTGGGTGGAGTCATTTTTCGCCCGCAATATAGCCGATATCCGACCCCTGTTCGAATGGATGCCCATCCTGTTGATTTTCCTCTGCGCCGCCCTGACCATGCGCATGTGGAGCGAAGAACGTCGCAGCGGCACCCTGGAACATGTAATGACCCAGCCGGTCAGCTTGTGGCGTTTCGTACTCGGTAAATTTCGTGCCTGTTTCACCCTGCTGCTGCTGGCCCTGATCTGCACACTGCCGCTGCCTATCACCGTCGGTCTGATAGCTGAGCTGGACTGGGGGCCGGTAGCGGCGGGGTACGTCGCTACCGCCTTGCTGGGTGCGACCTATCTCAGTGCCGGTTTGTTTATCTCGGCGCGCACCGACAACCCCATCGTCAGCCTGATCGGTACGGTGGCGCTGTGCGGTATCCTCTATCTGCTGGGCAGCGCCACCCTCACAGATTTTTTTGATAACCAGGTAGGAGAGGTTTTGCGCCTGCTGGGCACAGGCGCCCATTTTGACAGTATTACCCGCGGGGTCGTAGATGTCCGCGACCTGTTCTATTACATAAGCCTGATCCTGGCCTTCCTGGCTCTCAATGTTTACATGCTGGAAAAGGAGCGCTGGGACAAGGCTGTCGCTACTGCACGACACCGCCACTGGCGAACCGCCACAATTCTGTTGCTTGGCAACCTGCTGCTGGCCAACGTGTGGCTGCATCGCATTGACGGGCTGCGCCTGGATATGACAGAGGGCAAACTGTACTCGATTTCCCAACCCACCCACGAGTTTCTGGGACAGTTGCAGGAGCCCCTGCTGATTCGCGGCTATTTCAGCGCCAAGACCCATCCACTGCTGGCACCGCTGGTGCCACAGCTGCGCGACCTGATCAAGGAGTACGAAGTGGCAGGCGTGGGCAATGTACACGTAGAATTCATTGACCCGGTGCAAAACCCGGAGCTGGAGCAGGAGGCGAACAAGCGCTACGGTATTACCGCCACCCCCTTCCAGGTCGCCGACCGTTACCAATCCGCCCTGGTGAATTCCTATTTCAACATTCTGGTGCGCTACGGCAGCGAGCATGAAACCCTGGGGTTTTCCGACCTGATCGAAGTGCGCACAGCCGCCAATAGCGAAGCGGAAGTCTTGTTGCGCAATCCGGAGTACGACATCACACGGGCCATCAAGGACACCCTGTACCGCTACCGGATGGGTGGCAACCTGTTCGACGGAATCGAAGAGCCGGTGGAATTTATCGCCTATGTCTCCAGCGACACTCTGCTGCCAGACCCCTTGCTGGCTTACAAAGAATCGATGGTGGCCCAGCTACAGACCACGGTGCAGCACTCCGGGGGCAAGTTCAGTGTCCGCTTCATAGAACCCGAGTCTCGCGGGGGAGATGTGGCGCGCCAGATCGCAGATGAATGGGGTTTCAAGCCCATGGTGGTCTCCCAGGGCGACGACCGGGAGTTCTTTTTTTACCTGACCCTGGCCGATAACCGACAGGTCGTGCAGTTACCCACCGATGACTTTGACCCGACGGGGTTTCGACTAACGCTGGACGCAGGCCTCAAGCGCTTTGCCAGCGGCTTTACCAGTACCGTGGCATTAGTGCTGCCCCCGGTAAACCGGCAAATGGCGCAATACCATATGGGCGGGCCGACATTCACCAACCTGGAGCAGGTTATCACGCGAGACTACAGCATCCGCCTGGAAGACCTGTCGGACGGCGCCGTTACCCCCGAAGCGGACATTCTGGCAGTGGTAGCCCCGCACCAGCTGGACGAAAAATCCATCTTCGCCATCGACCAGTTCCTGATGCGCGGTGGCACCGTAATTCTGGCAACATCGCCTTTTACCGCTGAGATCAGTGGCGGCCAGTTGCGCCTGCACGACTACAATAGCGGTTTGCAGGACTGGCTGGCCCATCACGGTATAGAGATCGGCAATACCCTGGTACTGGACGAGCAGAGTGCAGCCTTCCCCTCACCGGTTACCAGGCGGGAGGGCGATTACGAATTTCGCGATGTGCAAATGATCGATTACCCGTATTTCATCGATTTACGCCCGCCCGGGCTTGCATCGCAGCACCCGGTTACGGGCAACCTGCCACAATTGACCATGGCGTGGGCTTCACCCATTACTGTTAGTCAAGGCCACGGCAGGCGGGTCACCGAACTGCTGGAAAGCTCAGCTAATTCCTGGTTGAGCGACAGTATGAAAATCATGCCCAGCCTCGGCCCTGATGGCCTCAGCAGCTTTCGCCCGGAAATAACCGGGGTAAACGCCACTGCACAGGTAGAGGAAGATTTGGGCCTTATTGTACAGGGGCGCTTCGACTCTTTTTTCACGGGCAGGTCCCATCCACTCAATAACGCCGAGCTGAACCCACAGGGGTACACCGGGCCCGGCGTCACCAGCCTGGTTCAGCACTCCCCGGAATCCGCCCGTATCGTGTTGTATGCCTCCAACGACTTTATGGATGACCAGATTCTGAATGCCGTGGTCACCGCCTCCGGCACCCAATACCTGGGACCACTTGAACTATTTATGAACACCCTGGACTGGGCACTACAGGACGACCAGTTGTTACAAATTCGTTCACGTGCTCACTTCAACCGCACACTCCCCCCCATGGAGCGCCACGCACAGGTACTTATCGAGTACTTCAACTACGGCCTCGCGGTGCTGTGGTTAGTGTTACTGGCTGTTGCCCACTGGCTGCGAAAAATAATGCGGCGACGACGCTACGCTAAAGGCCTGGCACTGTGAACCGCCCAATCACGGCACTACTGCTTGTTTTCCTGGTCCAGTGCGGAATCGTCGCCACGGTGTACTGGCCGCAGCAGGATATGCTGCAAGCCCCGCTACAGCAGCCTCTGGTGCCGCAGAACACAGGCATCATCGATGAAATACGTATCGGCGACGAATACGACAACGAAACCACACTGACAAAAGTGGGGGGGCACTGGTTTATTTCCGACCTGGAGAATCTACCGGCGAATTCGGACAAGGTCGATACTTTGCTGGAGCGCATCACCGGGCCGGATAATGGCTGGCCCATCGCCCAATCCGTTGTTGCCCGCCAGCGATTCCAGGTAGCCGACTATCATTACCAGCGCAGCCTGGGTTTTCTGGCGCAAGGTGAACAGTTAGCCACCGTGTACCTGGGAACATCGCCTGGTTTTCGCAAGGTGCATGCCCGCAGAAAAGGGCAGGATGCCATCTACAGTATCACCTTCAATGTCTTTGATGCCTCCGGGGCCAGCGGCGCCTGGTTGGACCCCAGGTTACTGCAAATACGCTCGCCTTTGAGTATTACTGCAGACAGCTATAGCCTAAACCGCGACAGCGGTAACTGGCTATCCGGCGCCGGGCTGGCACCGGACATGCGGGAGTTGGAGGCGCTACTTGCCGCCCTGCGCTCCCTGCAGGTAGATGGCGTGGCGACGGAAGATGCACGGCGTGAACTGTCAGAAACCGAGGCAGACCTGGTATTGCAGGTGCGCAGTCTGGCGGGAGAAACAACAATGGAATTTTTCACTGCGGCGGAGGAACATTTTGTAAGCAGCAGCGAGTATCGATTTTTTTTCAAGCTCAGCATATACGATTTTGATCGCCTGACAGGGATAGACTTTCGCCTGATCTCCGGGGAATAGATCAGCCTTATGAGCCCGGTTGTACAAGCTCCGGGCCGGGACGAAAATGCTGGCTCGTGCTACAGTGAGATAAAAAGGAGGGGGTTTCATGAGATTAATCGGCTTGGTTCTTTCGTTGGGCGCGATAATGTGGGTGTTGTACCAGGCGTCAGGGGGCGGTAAATCTGAAAGTATAGTTCCCGAAGAACATATACAATCCATGGAAAAGGCGAAAAACGTCGAACAGACCCTGCAAGACGCCGCCCAACTGCAAATGAAGCAAATGGATGAGCTCAGCCAGTAGATTGCTGCAATTTCTGCAGGATGCTGGAGAAGTCCCGCTGCCCATTGCCGGCCTCCCGATGCTGACTGTACAGTTCTTTGGCTAACTGCCCCATGGGGTTGTCAAAATTACTCTGCTCTGCGATTTCCAGTGCCAGGCCCAGGTCCTTCAGCATCAGGTCCACCATAAAGCCCGGCTTGTAGTCGTTACTGGCAGGTGCGGTATTCATCACCCCGGGATAGGGGTTATATACTTCCAGTGACCAGTTGCGGCCCGAACTGGCCAGCATAATTTCGGACAACACTTTGGGGTCCAGCCCGTTGCGAGCGCCCATTTCCAGAGCCTCGCAGGTACCGATCATATGAATGGCCAGCAGCATGTTGTTGCAACCCTTGGCCACCTGGCCGGCACCGGCAGGCCCGGCGTGGAAGATGTTCACACCCATATCCTTGAGAATTAGTTTGGCCTTTTCAAAAGTCGCCCCATCACCTCCGCACATGAATGCCAAGGTGCCCGCAGCGGCAGCGGCGACACCACCGGAGACGGGTGCGTCCATAAACCCAAGACCAAGCTGCGCAGCGGCCTCACCTACCTGCCGTGCGGTGGCAGCATCGATGGTACTGCAATCAAGAATCGTGGTGGAACTGTCCAGTCGTGCCAGCAAGCCCTCATCACCCATATAAACACCGGCCACGTGCTTGCCGGCGGGGAGCATGGAAATAACGTAGTCCACGCCCGCGGCCGCCTCGGCGGCAGTGGATGCTACCGATGCGCCCACCGCCTGCAACTGATCGCAGGCTGCCTGTGACAGATCGAATACGGTGACCGAGTGCCCTGCCTCGATCAGGTTGGTAGCCATGGGGCCACCCATATTGCCAAGACCTATAAACGCTACGTTAGCCATTATCCTATTCCCCCGGTAAAAGTTGCTTACAAATCAGCCAGAGGGTTTTCGCCCCAGGGCGCTTTAAAAAATGAATCCATAACTTGTGCGGGTATATCCCGGGACGTCTTGTACTGCCACACAGGGCTGCGATCCTTGTCAATCAGCAGGGCACGCACACCCTCGGTAAATTCCGGATGGCGCACAATATTGGTCACCAGCTGGATTTCCGCCTGGAATACTTCCCTCAATGAGGCGTGGCCTGTTTCAAGGAGCTGCCGGAAAATCCACAGTGCCGCCAGCGGCGAGCCGTGGGACAGGCCGTCCCGCGCCCTGCTCAGCCAGGGATCCTGGGTTTGTAGAGACACGATATTGTCGATGATCTCGTGGATGTCATCGCCGTCACACAGTGTATTGATAGAACCCAGGTGAGGTTCCACCTGACCACCCGGGCACTGACCTGTGCTCTGTTTGGCAAAAGGGCGCAGCGTATGGTGAACCAGTGCGTGATTGGCAGCGGCATCGGTGGACCAATCCTGTTGCAACAGCTGTTGCAACACCTCAGGCTTGCACTCATCGGCAATAAGGCGATCGGCGATACCGGTATAAATGGCATCAGCAGCATTAATAGACGCACCAGTGAGCGCCAGGAACAGCCCGGACTTGCCCGGCATATGATTGAGAAACCAGCTGCCGCCCACATCCGGGAACAGGGCGATCGTCACTT
Source organism: Gammaproteobacteria bacterium (assembly GCA_003646415.1). Classification (GTDB taxonomy): domain Bacteria; phylum Pseudomonadota; class Gammaproteobacteria; order Pseudomonadales; family Halieaceae; genus JBALVO01. Next base: position 604 of record QNFS01000119.1, on the reverse strand, counting down.
CAGGCATGGCGATTCGCGTCTTCTGGGTCACCACCCGGTGGGAACAGCCGGCCATCACACCCAGGCCACCGCCCATCACAATGCCATGACCCCAGCAGATAATCGGCTTAGGGTAAGTGTGCAGGGTATAGTTCATGCGGTATTCCCGCTCGAAGAAGCTTTCTGCGTAGTCACAGGGGCCACCGGGTGTGGCGACCGCGGATCGATGCAGCGCCTGCACGTCGCCACCGGCGCAGAAGGCCTTGTCCCCCGCACCCTCTATGAATATTGCCGCGATATCGTCATCAATCCGCCAGGCATCCAATTGTCCCTGTAGCAGATCGACCATCTCCAGGGTAAGGGAGTTCAGTGTCGCGGCGACATTGAGCGTCACCCGACCCAGTTTGCGGGTGCCCGCCGGCAGTTCTTCGAATAAAATAGGTACTTCAGACATTGGGGCTTCCTCAGCTGTTCTTCCACTCGGGCTTACGCTTTTCCAGGAACGCATTCACCCCTTCGCGCTGATCTTCAGTCGAGAACAGGTCAACAAACAGGTCGCGCTCCCCTTCCAGGCCGGCAGCGATGACCGTGTTGCGCCCGGTATGCACCAAACCCTTGCAGAACG
>QNFS01000118.1 GCA_003646415.1 Gammaproteobacteria bacterium | reverse complement strand
CACACCCACAAACATATCACCCCGCAAGTTCCAAGGGGGTTTCTTATAGCGCCAGATCAGGGCATGGATACCGATTTGGAACTCTCCACCACCGGGGTCAAGGTCAGCTCCAATATACTAGGCGTAGTTATTCTGTCACTGTCACTGGCCTTCTTCTATTTGTATCTTGCCTTTGTATATCCCATCCAGGAGATCTTTTAAGTCTATATATCCAACGTAACCACAGCCCAGCTGGTCCGACCTAAATCCCGACGTCGATAGCATCCCAACCAATAGTTTCCACTAACGCCTTTAATCTGGGTGGTCTGTATTTATCATCTGATAGATAGCGTTGTTTTACGCTGGGATGGATCCTGGTCGGTTTTTCAGAATTAATGAGCGGACGATGCAATGGTTTTTTGAATCTATACACATGATTGCGGGATTTGTGCAGCTTAGCATTCGTGCCATCAGTTAACTCTTGCCTGATATGTGGTTCAATTTTCAATCCCGCGTCCTTGGCTTGATCCAGCATCAAACCCAGTGCTATATCCGACACAATTGCTTTAGTAGCTTTATCAGGAGAATAAGAGCCTCCAATGTCGGAATGCACACCCGCAAACCATACCTGCTTCAGATCTACTTCCGTTCGGGAGTTCCAGATTGTGGGCTCAAAATCCTGGCGCTGTTCGTCGATGGCCAGGGCGTGACGCGCAAAAGACACATTGGCACCCATCTTCGTATCGTAGAATTCATCTTTACTATCCAGTAACCCCATCAGGCTAAAGGGAACACCCAGCGCACCCACAGTATCCCAAACGCCCACAAAATGTACTTTGCGGGAATTATGGGAATGGTCACGCCGGAAATCTTTGGCACTCTGCCCTTCAGGATGGTTTTTAGCTGAAGTACTCTTGTACATGCGCCACGCCTTGCCAATCAAATTTGCATCTGGCCGTTTTACGATGCCACAGTTATTGATCAATCCACACAGCGCTCGTACAGTATAGGCACCACGGCTAAATCCGAATAGGTATATTTTGTCATTCAGCGTGTAGTTCTGAACGATATATCGATAACCGTCGACAATGTTCTTCTGGATTCCGGATCCTGTAATTCCACCACCAGCCGCATTGTAATAGGACCCTACACCCCAATCGTAGAACACATGTTGCCTTACATCGGGGGGGTTTGGCTTGACTGCCCGAGCGAGCCTTAGAACATTGGTGGGGAAGTCCTTTTCCAAGTCATCCTCCGGTCGGTTCCAGGTTCCATCGGCACAAATGATGATATTTGCCATTTTCATCTCCTTTTGATTTTAACTAATATCGCTAAATATAGATTCGTAAAGTAATCTCGTCCAGTCCACAAGTATAATCGCATTGAGTCACAATTTTTCTGCCCGTGATTTCCGAGGGGACTTCTTATGGGAATCAACAGTCCCAGCGCCCGGGTGATTCTGTCGGAAGCCCCAGGAAATCATCCGAATGGAAATGTTCACTGGATGATATCTGCACGTCTTAGCCTGCTTACTGTCGCTGAGTTTTTTGCTGAATGCTCAAAACGATAAATTCGGCCGGTTTGACTGGTGCGAAGCCTATCTGCACGATCACCTGCCCACGGTCAATGTCACCCTGGGTCATGGTCTGCCCCAGGCCGCACTGCACGAAATAAGCGTCGCTTGCCTTCTCGCCCTGGAAGGCACCCAGCCGGAACAAGCCGTCCATAAAGGACTCGACACTGGCACGCAGGGAGGACCACAAGCGCTGATCATTGGGTTCGAACACTGCCCACTGGGTGCCGTTGTACAGGCTCTCCTCGATGAACATGGCGGTCCGCTTTACCGGCACGTAACGCCATTCCGGGTTCGCCCTGGTGGAACGGGTACGTGATCCCCACAGCATCGGGCCGAGGTTGCGCAGGCGACGCAAGGCGTTGACACCATGGGGGTTGAGGAAGTCCTGCTCGGCGCCCTCCACTGCGTATTCCAGTTGACTGATGCTGTGGGTGGTGAATTACTAATTGATTGATGGGCGTAATCAAACGGGGTATTGCCGGTCAGCCCAGTTCGGAAGAAGCTCGAAGTTCGGTTTTGAAAACTCCATTTCCCTTCTTTTCCACCACATCACCGGCGTCGAGTACGTCAGATTCGTCGGGTATGGCTGGAATTTCTATCTACCCCCCCCCTCCCCATACTCGTTTCCGTATCCACAAACATATCGCCCCGCGAGTTCCATGGGGGGTTCTTATAGCGCCAGATCAGGACAGCTCCAACCGGCTGCCCAAGATATCCGCTACTGGCACCAGAGTGGCAATCTGTGGAGCATTTTGCCCCTGGGGCCCATGCCCTGGCCAATATACTCACCAGGAGGCCCTGATAACCAGAGAGAGCCGTAAACTGGGGATTACCTCGATGACCGCTTTACCGGCCAAAGCAGACCTTCGCTGGAAGTCGAATCCGTAAGTGGGATGTCTCTTATGTCCTTGAGAACCTGGCGCTCAGGCAGCAGGTAACCGTGCTCCGGCAATCGGTGAAACGACCACGTGCCACGGCAGCAGACAAGCTGTTCTGTAGTAAGCGGGATATGAACAACAGGAATTGGAGCCGCGCACAACCCGATGTACTCGACGAACCCGTCGCCAGTCATCTGCCCCAAGGCCCTGCAGAGCATCACCGACGTCGAGTACGTCAGGTCCATCGGGAATAACTTGAGTTTCTTGCTACCCCCCCATGGGCCCATACTCGTTTCCACATCCACAAACATATCTCCCGCAAGTTCCAAGGGGGTTTCTATATCGCAGAAGGAAATCTACTCACGACAACCTGCTTATATGTACTATACTCACGCCCAGCACCCTTAAAAAACCAATGATGAATCTTTAGAAGAAGGAACCTTCCCATGGCAGCGAAAAAAAGCACAGTTTCACAGATCCAAAAAGACGCAAACAAGCTACTGGCCGATGCAGAAAAAAGCATTCAAAAGCAAGCCAGCGACACGCTGAAAGGAATCCGCAAATTGATTCTGGCGCTTGCCAAGCAAACCGAGCAGCTTGAGAAAAAATTGGAAAGCAAGAAAAAAACTTCGACAAGGAAAAAGCCAGCTGCTAAAAAAGCGGCTGCCAGGAAAAAGCCGGCTGCCAAAAAATCTCCGGCAAAGAAAAAGCCGGCTGCTAAAAAAGCGGCTGTCAGAAAAAAGCGCGCCGCCAAGAAATAATTGCCTCTGGACTGGCATTTTAGAAATTCCGCATCCATCTGAGGCAGTCTGCCAGTTTCACACCCGGACTGCCTCAGCATGGTTCTGCAGCATTATGAACATGTCCCTGGCGATTGCTAAATTGGAATCCATGAGTTATCTATTGCAGCAAGCCCCGATGGATCTTACCCAACGGCGGCATGAAAGATATCATTTTTCTTTTTCCCCTGCTCATCCGCAGACAATAAGTCTCTGAAAGCACCAAACAACCCGACGCACTCGACGAACCTGTCGCCAGTCATACACCCCAGGGCCTTGCAGGGCATCATTGGCGTCGAGTCGTCTGGTATAACCCTTGATGGTACGAATCACAAACAAGGCTGCAGACCTACCTTTCGGTGGCGGTCATGTCAACGCTTCCTGGGTCTTCATCATTTATCGTTCGCCGGAAATTACCGTTGGTGTTGGTCGAGGCTAGGCGATGGCAAGCGCTCTTCGGCGAGGGTGTTTTTCACTAATGACACTACCGGGCGGCGCGGGTTTTCCAGCCAAAGCACACCCTCGCCGGCGGTAAAAAACCCCCAGCCCTCTTCAGTCGTAAGAATGTCGAGATCGCCGTCGGCATCCATATCGACCAACCTGAGGTTGTCGTACTTCATGTAGTTCGCATAGGGCGTGAGATTGACCAGGTCCCAAATCAGCCCGCTGGAAATGTCGGTGCGCGGGGTCATCATAAACACACCGTGGCCGTGGCCGCTGCCAGTGAAAACGACGTCTATCTTATCGTCCTCGTCTACGTACCCGCAGGCCACGCCCTTTATAACTAATTTTAGGCTGCTGCTATGCTCGGTGCGTAGGTGATCGGAAGTGATGGGGTATTCGGCCCAGTGGCGGCCGGTGGCATCCAGGCGCTTGAGCCATTTTGCCACCATCCCCGAGTCGTGGGATGTCGCAACGATCATGTCCTCCATGCTATCGACGATGTGATCACAGAAGGTAAATTCACTACCCTTTGTCGTGATGAGAATTCGTTCCCAAACGGCCGTGCCTGGCGATTCGCCGAGCGCCTTGTGCCCTGGGTTCCTGAACCAGCCAACCCCCTGTCGCCCTGCGAACACTATATCTGATAGCCCATCTGAATCCATATCCTTGATAACCAGGGTCACGGTCTTTACATCAACAGCACCCACGTAAAAACGCTGCCATTGCCCGACGGTGCCGGGAGGAGGTCCCTCCAGTGCCTTGAACCAGAAAATACCAGCCATGTTGCCATCCATCGTCTTGGTGCCTGCAACGATATCGGCGCCACCCACACCGTCGATCTGGGCGGCCCTGGCCTTCATATAACCGGCGTGTTTGGTGGGAGTTAGGTTGAAGCCGCGCCAATCGGCGGAATCCTCAAGGTTCTTGCCTGCCAGCCAGTGGATGCCGAGGGTCTGGTTATCGCCCTCTATGCTGGAAAGCACTGCGTCATCAAAACCATCCATATCGAGGTCCGCAAAAGCAGCGTCTTCAATTCCTTTGATTGCCACCCCTCCGCTGATATCGATACGGGACCATGCTACGGTTTCCCTTACGCTGTCGGGGCCAGGGTTAAGATATAGTATCAGGTCGCCCGATTGCTCCCAGCCGGAAACTACATCGACCAGGCCGTCCCGGTTGATGTCGCCGGTGTGGACGCCGTCGGCACCATTGCCACTAGAATCTATCGACCACACGTGCCAGTAGGTGTAGGGGGCGTAGCCGGGCTCGGCAATGCCCAGACATAAAACGATGCCCAGGCTAATTTTGTAGTGCTGGAAATACTTAACGGTTACCCCGCAGGGAATGTGATTGGTAGCCTCGACAAGCGAAAATAGGCGAATTTGAATAGGTGCAACGACGCTGGCAAGACCACTGAATACCGGAGGTCGCACGAACGAGTATACGCAAGCAGTGTACCATGCCGCCGGTGGCAAGTATGTAGTTGAAGAAGGATGCTGCCATTACCCATCACTCCGGCGGGACGAAGTTTTTATACGAATGGGTGACATCGGTGGGTGACCTAAGGGCCGCTTTGTCCTACAGGACTAAACCGCTCGCGCGGTAAGGGGTGTCGCCCCAGGTTCAGCGTATAAATCCACCACATCAAGTCGTCTAGTACAGATCTGTTCTATGTTGAGGGTTCCGGTGGGGAATTCCCACCACTCAACAGGAGCAGTCCCATGACACATTCAAACCAACCCATCAGCCCTTTACGCCAACGCATGATCGACGATATGACCATGCGCCGACTAAGCCCTAAAACCCAGACCGCCTACATCCGTGCTGTAAAGAAGCTCGCAGAATTTCTTGATCACCCAACTCACTCGGCATCCGCCGAAGACCTGCGGCGATTTCAATTGCACATGGCCGCCAACGGCGTCTCCAACAAGACGATCAACGCCACGATTACCGGGCTGCGATTCTTCTTCGAAGTAACACTGGAAGATCGCCAGGCACTGCGCAAAATGAGCACCGTCCACGAGCCACGCAAGCTGCCAGTGATCTTGAACCCTGACGAAGTGAAGCGCCTACTCAACGCTACTGTCAACCTCAAGTACAAGGCTGCACTTGCCACAGCTTACGGCGCCGGCCTGCGAGCCAGCGAAGTGGCGCATCTCAAGGTCAGTGATATCGACAGCCAACAAATGCTGATCCACGTCGAACTGGGCAAAGGCAGCAAGGACCGCAATGCCAAGTTGTCACCCACCCTGCTGAGGCTGCTACGGCAATGGTGGCAAGCAGCCCAGGCAGAGCGCAAGATGCTCAGGGGCGGCTGGTTGTTCCCTGGCCAAAACCCCGTGAACCCCATCTCAACTCGCCAACTCAACCGGGTCTTTCACGCCGCCGCGACAGCCGCCGGGATCAATAAACGTGTGTCCTTGCATTCCCTGAGGCACGCCTGTGCAACTCACCTCCTGGAACAGGGAGTGGACATCCGGGTGATTCAGGTCCTGCTCGGGCACAAGCAGCTGGAGACCACAGCACTTTACTCTCAAGTGGCGACGACCACCTTACGCGACGTCAACAGCCCCCTGGATGCTTTGTCGATAGATCTGTCCACCTGAACGGGACCATGTCCCGGTCTCTGGAGGTCGCGGATATCTTCCGTGCCCAGGGTGCTGCATGGCGTGAGGCGCGCATTGGTCATCTGAGTCTTGGTCAACTCAAGGTCATGTCCGCCATCGAACGCTGCCGCAGTGCTGAACTGGGTGGCCATGTGCTGTGCTGCAAAAACTGCGCGCAATTACAGATCGCCTACAACTCCTGTCGCAACCGCCACTGTCCCAAGTGTCAGGGCACAGCGGCCAGGCGCTGGCTTGAGGCGCGCCAGCAAGACCTGTTGCCGGTGGAGTACTACCACCTGGTCTTTACCCTGCCAGCACCTATCAGTGACATCGCCTATCAAAACAAGGCCGTGATGTATCACATCCTGTTCCAGGCTGCCGCCGAGACCTTGCGTATCATCGCCGGTGATCCCAGGCATCTGGGCGCTCGCATCGGTGCTACCCTGGTTTTGCATACCTGGGGTTCAGCTCTGACACACCATCCCCATGTCCACGGCATCGTCCCGGGTGGCGGTTTCTCTGTCGATGGTCAGCAATGGATTGCCTGCAAGCCCGGCTTCTTCCTGCCGGTGCGCGTACTCTCGCGGTTGTTCCGACGCCTGTTTCTCGACAAACTCAAGAAAGCCCATCAGGCCGGTGAGCTGCGCTTCTTCGGCGATCACAGTGAACTTGCTGATCTCAGGGCCTTCGCGGACTGGCTCAAGCCCCTGCGCCAGCAGGAGTGGGTGGTTTATGCCAAGCGCCCCTTTGCCGGTCCGGAGGCGGTATTAGCATATCTGTCACGCTATACCCACCGGGTGGCTATCGCCAACAGCCGCCTGCTTGCCCTGGATGAAAACGGTGTGACCTTCGAGTGGAAAGACTACAGAGAGACAGGGCGCACTCGCCACAAGACCATGACACTGGATACTGATGAGTTCATTCGTCGCTTCCTGATGCATGTGTTGCCCGGTGGGTTCCACCGTATTCGCCATTATGGCTGGCTTGCCAATGGTTCGCGCGTGGAAAAGCTGGCGTTGGCCCGGGAACTGCTTCAGGTGGCACCCACCAGGGCGACAGACGATGAGCCTGGTGAAAAAGAGGCAACACTCTCCAGCCCCTGGATTTGTCCAACCTGCGCCGCGCCGATGATCATCATCGAAACCTTCGAGAGGGGCTTTGTACCGCGTGCCCCGCCGGCAGAGAATCCTGTATGAAGAAAGACTTCATCACAATTACAGCAAAACATTCTTCCGGGCTGTCGATGCCATTCGGTAACGGCGCTCCTCTGCCGTTTATCGCCCGAGTGCTACACATTGGCGTCACCTGGAATACAAACTGCGCGAAAATGGCTTCAGAAAAACGATTTAGTGCGGGTGTCAGAGTTGACCTTGATCAGGGCAAGCAATTTGCTGCCCCCTGTCTACCTACCCAAGAAGACTCAAATCCCCATAGTATCGCAGTGCACCGACCACCGAGGTACGATCCCCGCGGTTTCCTCCCTTAGGGATTGTCCAACACCTGCCCGTTAAAATCTGATCTAACCTGAAGGGAATGGGTTGGTGGGCAGGCATCGGACAATCCTTAATAT
>QNFS01000117.1 GCA_003646415.1 Gammaproteobacteria bacterium | reverse complement strand
CCGGGTGCACGCCTCGGTGGACGGCTACGTGTCCAACGTCGATTTCCAGATCGGCACCCAGGCGGTGGCCAACACCCCCATCATCGCCCTGGTGGACAGCAACAGCTTCTGGGTATTCGGCTACTTCCGGGAAAGCCAGATCGGACGCTTCAGGATCGGCGCCCCAGCCCGCGTGACGCTGATGGCCTACCCTGACCGGCCTCTGCACGGCACCGTAGAATCCCTGGGCTGGGGCATCGCGCCGTCGGATGGCAACACCGGCGCCAACCTGCTGCCCAGTATCAAGCCGGTGTTCCAGTGGATACGCCTGGCCCAGCGCATACCGGTGCGCATCAAGCTGGACAAGGTACCCGAGGGTGTGGAGTTGCGATTTGGCCTGACGGCTTCCGTAATGGTACTGTCCGATACATAATACCGGGGAAGAATAAGGGAAACAGACAGTGAAAGGCGTCACCGAACAGAATAATTTTATCTATTTCACCCTGGCGCTGATCGTGTTGTTGATAGCGTCTGCCGGCTTACGTTCCATGCCGGAGGGCGATAGCCACCGGCTACTGCAGGGCATCATGTTGCTAACCGAGTTGGTCGCCTACTTCAGCCTGAATCTGAGAAAGGAGTGGCGGCGCTTTATCCTGGTCATGATAGTACTGATGCTGGTCGTCAACGTTCTGCGTGAATTCACCAGTTGGCATATGACGCCGTTGGTCAGCCTGACTGCCGTATTGATATTTTATTGTGGTATGGCCTACGCCGCCGCCAGGCAAGTGCTGTTTTCCGGTCGCGTAGACGCCAATACCATTATTGGCGCCGTCGCCATCTACCTCCTGCTAGGACTGATCTGGTCCGTGCTATACATGATCACTCTGGAGTTCTGGCACGGGGCATTCAACGGTATAGAGTATCGGGACTGGTCGGAAAATTTTAACACCGCCACCTACTTCAGCTACGTTACAATGACCAGTCTCGGCTACGGTGACATCAGCCCCGCCGTACCTGTCAGTCGGGTACTGGCGTACCTGCAGGCGATTTGCGGCACCTTCTATATGGCCGTGGTCGTTGCAAGTATGATAGGCGCGCGAACCAGCAAGAACCCAAAATAAAGATCGATAGACCAATCACAGAGGTGATCAACATGGAAGAACCAACGCCCACGCAAACCCCCAATACCGAGTACGATCCTTTATTCGTGCGCAGCATGGTCGAGTCGGCCCTGCGCATCGGCCTGCTGCTCGTATTACTGATGTTTTCCTTCGATATCATCAGGCCCTTCATGACCCCCATCCTGTGGGGCGCGATCATCGCCATGGCGGCATTCCCCCTGGTGAAATGGCTGGAGCCCAAGATCGGTGGTAAACGCGGGCTGGCCGCCACCCTGGTCACCCTGCTCTTCATACTGGCGCTGGTAATACCCACCTGGTCGTTTACCACGGCGAGTCTGACTGGCGTAAAGAAAGCCCACGTCGCACTGGAGGACGGGGAGGTGCAGGTGCCACCCCCTCCCGCCGGGGTGCAGGACTGGCCCCTGGTCGGGGAGAAAGTTTTCACCCTCTGGTCCGCCGCCAACAGGGACCTGGAAGGCGTACTGACCAAGGCCTCGCCCCAGATAAAAGACCTGTTAACCACCCTGGCCAAAAAAGCCGGCAGCAGTTTGCTGGGTGTATTGATGTTCGTGGTATCGCTGATTATCGCCGGAGGCTTCATGGCTTTTGCGGAGCCTTGCGGCAATGCCGCGCACCGTTTCTTCATCAGGGTGGGCGGAGCGCACCTGGGTAGTGAGTGGGCCGCACTGATCGTGGCCACCGTGCGCAGTGTGTTACAGGGTGTCATCGGTGTGGCCATCATCCAGACCGTGTTGGTGGGCATCGGCCTGTTCGTGGCGGGCATTCCCGGGGCACCCATCTGGACCGTCATCGTGCTGTTCCTGGCCATCGCACAATTACCCCCCCTGATTGTACTGTTACCCATCATGGGCTACATGTTTTCCACCGCCGACACCACCACCGCGGTGATCTTCACCGTGTACCAGCTGGTGGCCGGGGGCAGCGACAGTTTCCTCAAGCCAATGCTGATGGGTAGGGGCCTGGATATTCCCATGCCGGTGATCCTGATCGGCGCCATCGGCGGCATGATCCTGTCCGGCATTATCGGCCTGTTCGCCGGCGCGGTGATCCTGTCCATCTGGTATAAGCTGTTCGGCCTGTGGCTGGAACAGGAAGCACAATAGCCTCTCTCCCCCGCCGGGCAATTCCACCCGGCGCAGCCGAGCGGGAGTGCGCTTACACTGCGCGGCGCAAGCACACCGCCGTGGCGAGTTCCTGCAGCAGGGACTCGGTATCCCCCCAGCTGATACAGGCATCGGTAATACTCTGGCCGTAGGTCAGGGGCTGGCCGTCCACTACATTCTGGCGCCCTTCAACCAGATTGCTCTCCAGCATGAGCCCGAAAATACTCTGGTTGCCACGGGCTACCTGGGTGGCGATATCACTGGTCACGTCGATCTGGCGCGCGGGAATCTTGCGACTGTTGGCGTGACTGGCATCGATCATAATGCGCGACGCCAGGCCGGCTTTGTCCAGCATGGCGCCCGCGTCATCCACTGAAAACATATCGTAGTTGGGGTGTTTGCCCCCACGCAGGATGATATGGCAGTCCTCATTCCCTGTGGTCTGGAAAATAGCGGAATGGCCCTGCTTGGTTACCGACAGGAAGTTATGGGGCTGGGAGGCGGACTTGATCGCGTCGATGGCCACCTGGATATCTCCGTCCGTGGCATTTTTAAAACCCACAGGACAGGACAGCCCGGAAGACAGCTCCCGGTGGGTCTGGCTCTCTGTGGTGCGCGCGCCAATGGCGCCCCAGGAAATAAGGTCCGCGTAGTATTGCGGGCTGATCAGGTCCAGGTACTCGGTGCCGGTGGGCAGGCCCATATCGGCAAGATCCAGCAGTAACTGCCGCGCCAGGTGCAATCCCTTATTGATCTGGAAAGTATTATCGAGGTCGGGGTCGTTGATCAGCCCCTTCCATCCCACCGTGGTACGCGGCTTTTCAAAGTACACGCGCATCACTATAAACAGGTCATCACAGACAGTGTCTGCAACCTGCTTCAGCCCGGCGGCGTATTCCCGGGCAGCCGCCGGGTCGTGAATCGAGCAGGGACCCACTATGACCAGCAAGCGATCATCCTCACCACTGAGAATACGGTGAATGCTACGCCGTGCATTGGCCACGGTTTCCGCCGCCGTTTCGCTGACACTGATATCGGCGATCAATTTCTCGGGAGAAATTAATTCGTTGGTCTTTTGTATACGAAGATCGTCTGTACTGACAGTCATTATCAAATCCGCTTAATTGCATTGTCACGGGAACGCATCCCGCGAATAAAAGGGCGCACAATATACCACCGAAAAGGCCCTCTCGGTACGCTTTCCCGGTCAGCAGATGTTAAGCCGGCGGCATCGAAACCGCCTCAATCAGAGATGCGCATATGGGCAAATACCCTCAGGGCACGAAGGAACCGGGTTTTTGCCGCTGCGGAAAATCCTTGAAGGTTGCCTTGAACTGCGCCACTTCCATCATGGCCGGGGCAATCAGGAACATGTGCTCCGCCCACCACTGGTAGTAATTTTCGCTCTCATGGTCCATGCGCTCAAAGGGATCCTGCCTCAAGTTGAACAATTTAGGCGCACGCAAACTCACCCAGGGGTCGATCCATGTCTCTGCGCCGTGCGCCCGCTGTTCCTTGAAGACGGTCTTGTAGTCACCGCTGCGAATACCCACAATGTCACCGGTATCGGAGCTGTAGATGAACTCCTTGCGCCGCCCGGTTTGCTCCTTGCCGGTGAAATAGGGTAAGAAATTGTAACCATCCAGGTGCACCTTGTAACTGCTGTTCCCCGCACGCATGCCACTTTTGAGTTTCTTCTTCACGTCCGGGTCGCCGGCGGCGGCCAGCAGCGTCGGCAGCCAGTCCAGGTGTGATATAACCTCGTTGGAGATCTGGTCCGCTTTGATTTGGGCGGGCCAGCGCACCATCATGGGCACCCGGTAGCCGCCTTCCCAGTTGGAGTTTTTCTCACCCCTGAACGGAGTATAGCCACCATCGGGCCACAGCAATAATTCCGCACCATTGTCAGTGGAGTACATGACGATGGTGTTGTCGGCGATGCCAAGATCATCCAGCTTATCCAGCAGCTGGCCCACATGACCATCGTGCTCGGTCATACCGTCAGCATACAGGCCCTGCCCGGTTACGCCCTGTGACGCCGGCTTCAGGCGAGTAAATATGTGCATACGGGTGGAGTTAAACCAGACAAAAAATGGCTTGCCGTCCTTGTGCGCCTTGTCGATGAACTTGAGCGAGGCCGCGAGAAATTCCTCGTCTACGGTCTCCATACGTTTTCTGGTTAACGCGCCTGTGTCCTCGACCTTGCCGTCAGCGTATGAATGAATGACACCCCGCGGTCCAAAGCGCTTGGCAAAGGCGGCCCCTTTCGGATAATTCTCGTGTTCCGGTTCTTCCTCGGCATTCAGATGATACAGGTTGCCGAAAAACTCGTCGAAACCATGGTTGGTAGGCAGGTGCTCATCCAGGTCGCCCAGGTGGTTTTTACCGAACTGTCCGGTGACATAACCGTGAGGTTTGAGCAACTCGGCGATGGTGGGATCTTCCTTTTGCAGGCCCTCTTTGGCCCCGGGTAGCCCCACTTTGGTAAGGCCTGTGCGTATGGGATGCTGGCCAGTCAAAAAAGCGGAGCGGCCAGCGGTACAACTCTGGTCACCATAGGAATCAGTGAAAATCATTCCCTCATTAGCGATACGATCAATGTTGGGTGTCTTGTACCCCATCACCCCCATATTGTAGGCGCTGATATTGTACGGCCCGATATCATCACCCCAGATAATCAGGATATTGGGTTTATCGGCTGAAAAAGCCCATGGTGTGCTCGCGGCGACCGTCAAAAGCAGGAACATACGAATAAAATTTCTGTAGCAATTCATTTTAAATCCTCGAGTTTCGTCCTTCTACAACTATAGTTTATTCTCCGGCAGTATGCATGATGTCAGCCAAGAGTATTTGGCCGGCATAACCGAGGCGAATCGCAACCAGCGGGTCGTGACGTGGTCCAGTATTTCTTTACAACCCAGATAAGCGGCTTTCTTCAGTTCAGCCGTCTCAGCCTCATATCGATTCGGGCTCACGTGGCCCGGATATGAATGCTGCCGACAAAACCATGAGCTTTCAGCAGTCACCGGATGCTCGTACTGTAAGTTATTATCCTGGCGAAAAAGTAGTAAACTCAGGTGCTTTCCGCAACAGGCCATGTATGTCGTACTCTCATTTGCACAAGCATTCGCATGAGCATGACCATTCCGGGCATAGTCACGCACCGGAGGTCAGCCGGGATAACGAACACCGCATTTTTATAGCCATGCTGCTTACAGGCGGATTTATGGTAGCGGAAGTCATTGGCGGATTGATATCCGGCTCCCTGGCACTGATTGCAGATGCCGGGCACATGGCCACTGACACCGCCGCGCTCGCGCTCGCCTGGTTTGCGTTCCGCCTGTCCAAACGCCCTGCCGATTCCACCCGTTCATATGGATTTCACCGTGGTGAGGTACTCGCGGCGTTCGTCAACGGCATCGCCATGATCGCGCTGGTCATATGGATTGTGGTGGAGGCTGTGCAACGCCTGTACGCGCCGGTTGAAATTCTGGGTGGCATTATGCTGTGGATTGCCATCGGCGGCTTATTGATCAATTGCATTGCTTTTTGGTTACTGCACACCGGCTCCAGGGAAAATCTCAACATCCGGGGTGCTGCCGTACATGTGGTCGGTGACCTGCTGGGTTCTGTCGCAGCCATAATTACGGCTGGTGTCATTATCTGGACGGGATGGACCCCTATCGACCCCCTGTTGTCTCTGGTTGTCGCGCTGCTGGTATTTCGCTCTGCGTGGTTTATAACCAGACAATCAGCCCATATCCTGATGGAAGGTGCGCCGCCAGGTCTTCAGCCGACCGCTATCAAAGCGGACCTGGTCCAGCACATTACCGGTCTTGAAGATGTACACCATGTCCACACCTGGTCGCTAACTCAGGAGCGCCCTCTTGTTATCTTACATGCGCGTATCCATGAAGATGCCAACCCTGATGAGCTATTGAAGGCGGTTAATAAGCGCATGGCAGAACAGTTTAATGTTGATCATGTCACTGTGCAGATTGAAAAGGCGGCCTGCACAGATTGAAACCAGGGAACCTGGGCCAGCAGGCGGGCGGCATAGATTTCTGTCGCCATGGTAGCCAGTTTATCCTAGCGCCCCTGAAATTTGGGGGTGCGCTTTTCTGAGAAAGCTCGCAAACCTTCAGCCATATCGTAGGAACGCTCGTGCATGCGAAACAGGACCTGCTCGTGCTCCAGGGCCGCATCGCGGCTTTTGTCCAGGGAGGCATTGGCAACTTCCTTCATACGCTGTAAAGCGATCGGGCTCTTGCTGGCAATAAGCTCGGCCAGGTCGGTAGTGGCCTGCTCCAGTTGATCGGCTGGCACCACCTCGTTGACCAGGCCATAACCTTTCATCTCTGCGGCAGACAGGGTCTTACCAGTGAACAGCAGGTACTTGGCCACATTATGGGGTATCAGGCGCGGCAGCACCGCCGCACCGCCGGCCCCGGGGTACACACCGAAATTCGCATGTGCATCTCCTATTCGCGCATCTTCAGAGGCCAGCACAATATCGCAGCACATGACCAACTCAAGCCCACCGGCCATGGTTATCCCGTTGAGGGCGGCGATGACCGGTTTCGGGAAGTCACGCAGTGGTTTCATCACGTTGTAACACATGCGGTCTAACATGTCGGGCTCTCCGGGCGGGAGGTCCTTGCCTGCCAACACCTCTTTCAGATCCGCTCCGGCGCAAAAGGCAGACCCCGCTCCGGTCAATACCACCACTCGCACACTGTCGTCCGCTGCAATCTGCGGCAGCAGTTCCTCCATGCGCCCCACAATCGACAAACTTAATGAGTTCATCGCCTTGGGGCGGTTAAGCGTCAACCAGGCGGTTGCACCTTTTTGTGTGTAGATCAGGTCTTCATTACTCATAGCGTTACTTACCCCACTTTACGGTTAGTGTCAGTCCAGTATTTTTCCCACACTTTGCGGCGCAGCACTTTACCCACCACACTCACGGGTAGTTCGGCCACTATGTCCAGGGTCTTGGGGGTCTTGTAACCACCCAGTTCATTGCCAACATGTTTCTGCAATTCATTAGATTTGACAGCCCCAGCCTCCTTCAGCACAACCTCGGCGTGTTCCGTTGAGGTGTACATCTGTAACCTGGTATCCGATAATCCCAACTGCAAAATACCACTTCACCCTGCTAAATAACAGATCGATTCAATACAACCCTGGACATCAACCAGTTGTCCATGCAATACATGGCACAGAAATGTATTAAGAAAGCCGGTAAAAACGAAGCCAAAGCAGAGGCCTGTGATACTTATCGTAAATCTGCAGAAGCACTTAAGTAGCGTAGCCCGCAGGGCGGGCGGGGTAAATAGAATACCGATGAAACTGAGTGAACTGCAACAAATCATATTCCACTATTACTATGATAAAGCCAGTGTCGACGCCATCCTGTGTTGACGGGTCCGCCAGCCCCCAAACCGGTATTTTCCGCAAACAGCCCCCCAAATAGAAGACTTTTCTTGCACTAGATCAAAGACTGAGCTAGTTTCCCTCTTGAGCACTATATGTGGTATCCTCTTGGCGTATCACCATCAACATGTAGTATCTAATAAAAATCATATGAGTGACGCTTATGTACGATATCCAGCGCTTCCCCTCCCCCATTAACAT
>QNFS01000116.1 GCA_003646415.1 Gammaproteobacteria bacterium | reverse complement strand
TGGTACCCCACGCCGCCAGGAACTTGCGACAAAGCCCACCAGATCGGTCACGACACCGCCGCCAATCGCTATGATGGGTTCATTGCGCCGATTGATGGGAAATGCGTCAAGGCCTTCCAGAACCGCCAAATATTGAGAGACAGACTTGTTGTATTCACCCGCTTCAAAGGGGTGGATGCAGGCGTTAATATCATTGGCCTGAAAATAGTTTTCTATGGCATCGCCGTAATGAGCCATAATTTGTGAATCCACTACCACAAAACGCCGCTGGCCTCCCCGATCATCCCGGGTAACCAGCAGTGCGTCATTGTCAGGATGAAACAGGTCGTGGCGGCAGACAATGTCGTAGCTTACCGGCCTCTCAGTGCGAACCTGCCATGATTTTTGAAATCCAGTCAAAATACCTGGCCCCATTGCTGCTCGGTCGCGATCAGGGCCTGCGCCAATTCTTTGGCGCCTCCCAAATCATGGTGTACTGCCTGTCCACAATTATCAGGTGATGCGTAAGGTACTTCCCCGGCGGTGACGATGTCATCAAGAATGGCGCGATAAACCCGGCAGACTTCTTCAAAGCGTCCCTCATTTTGCAATATCAGGTAAAAACCGGTCTGGCAGCCCATGGGCGCAACCGAGACAAATGATTCCGGAAGGTATTTTCTAAAGCCGGCCAGGAGTAGATGTTCAAAAGAATGCAAGATACCTGTTGTCAGATAGTCGTTATTGGGCTGCGTGACGCGCAGGTCATAGACGTAGGTAACGTCTCCCGCGGCGCCTTCCAGGTAAGACGACAAGCGCACATAGGGGGCGCAGACGTCCCGATGATCAATTTCTCCCAGCGTCAGCGGGTCCCAACCTAAAGCTTTTACATCCATTGCTGAATTCCTTTATCCAGATAAGCCTCTGTAGTTAGTTAGAGGCATTTTGATAAGTGCTGATAACTGGCCGCCACAGCTTGTTCCCAGGCGTCGATATGATGATAAAGTTCTACAGTGGCATAGCCATCAAAGCCATTTTCCACCGCCGCCTTGAAACAACCGACAAAATCAATCTCCCCATCTCCGGGAATAATATGAAAATGAACTTTTCCTGTCAGGCTGTTGGCCACCATTTTATCCATATACGGAAGACCCTGGTCGCCTCTATCCGCCTGACGCAGATAGTGGATTATGGGCTTGGCCCTATCCAGTACATAAAAGCTTAATTTCGGGATGGAGAGGGCATAGGTGAAAATTTCGTCATCATAAGAGGACGACCCCTGTGGGAGTTCGTCATAGGCTACAAAAACGACGTTCTGAGCCCCGTTCAACTTATCGGCGATACCCCTGATTTTTTGCTCCAGTTCCCTGTCTGGCGTTTGATCATAAAAATAGGCCGCTCGCGTTGGGTCCAGAAGTAAAAAATCCGCTGTCTCGGGAAAATAAACCAGGTAACTGGCGAAATCAAAATCCAGGGCCAGATTATCCGCCATCTGCAGGATTTTCAGGTTGTAGCCCTCTGTCGTATCGGATACATGCAGGTATTTGGTGAGCGGGGCGGCCCTGGCGATGGCGTTGACATAATCGTCATCAGAGCAATAGGCGTGGCAGATATCTATATGCAGGCGAAACTTGTCCAGGTCGACCTTCTCTACCAGGGCGATACCCTGGGCGATAGTTTCGATAAACATGCCCGGTTCGGGTTCAATGGTGAGTGTAATGTCATCGTCGCCAATAAACTCCACGCACTCCCGAATGCTGTCTATCAATAATGCCTCGGGATCGAGGTGCGGATTATCCACATGTTCGTCGCGGATAAAACCACTGCCAAAACTGACGATATTGACATCGAGCGCACGGGCCAGCTTGATCCCTTCCTTGATCAACTTTATCCGCTGTTTACGCCCGGCCAAATCGATACACATGGCAGACGGGTCATGGGGACGGTCTGCCAGGAAGAACAAGGTCGGTGTGGCAATACAGGATGGTTTAATGGCGCTGTTGTCAAAACGCCGGCGTAAAGCGAGGAGTTCATCGGGGCTGATTTCAAAAGGATTGAATTGATCCATATGAAAAGCCAGCTCTATCCCCGGATATCCGGCCGCCTCCACTGCATCAATAGCATCCATCAGGCTTAGATTAACCAGTCCGTTGGTACTGTAACTTAGTTTTATCACCTAACTCACCTTGCCATATGTGCAGCGCCAGTGCCGTACTTGCCCGGCTGTTACCAACAGTGATACCCGAAATAAGGGCTCGCTGGCCCACCTGATTGCTAAGCAGCGGGATTATATAGAAGTTATCTGATCGGCGCACTGTATTGTCTGTGGGTGCTTACAAGTACAAAAGATGTGGTTTTGCCTGGTTCCTGCAACTCTAATCGCTGGTAATGACCCTGGGCGTACGCGCAGGCATCCGTGTGATGAGCTCGTAGCCGATGGTTCCGGCGTGGCGCGCAACTTCGGCCAGGGGTAATCCCACACCCCACAGCACCACCTCATCGCCGACCTGTACATCCGGCAAGTCGGTAACATCCACGGTAATCATATCCATGGACACCCGCCCTGCCAGGCTGGCGCGCTGGCCGTTGATCAGTACCGGGGTGCCGTTGGCCGCCAGGTGCGGATAGCCGTCGCCATAACCGACGGTTACCGTTGCTATGCGTGAAGGACGCCGGGCGATCCAGTTGGCGCCATAGCCCACCGTTTCGCCGGTGGCTACTTCACGCAGGGAGATTACCGCCGAGGTGAGGGTCATCACGGGCTGCAGCGCTGCGGCATTGGGGTGCGGCTCTATCAGGGGTGAATCGCCATACAGCATGTAACCGGGGCGCACCCAGTCGTAACAGGCCTCGGGCCAGGCCAGTAGCCCGGCTGAGTTGGCGGCGCTGCGTTGCGCCGGTAAGTGCGCACATACCGCGTCGAACAGTGCGAGTTGCTCCCGGGTCTGGTCGCTCCGCAAATCGTCCGCTGAGGCGAAATGTGTATATATCACCACGTCATCGAGGGCGTTATCGGTTGCTTTCAGGTGCTGGTAAAATTCTTGTGCCCGACCAGAGACCACACCGAGCCGATGCATACCCGTGTCCACCTTGAGCCAACAGTGCACCGGCTCGGGCAACACCGCCTCTTCCAGCCAGCGCAGTTGCCACTCATTGTCTATGGTCACCCAGAAGCCCAGTTGTGCGGCGGTGCCTAACTCCTTCGCCTCGAATACACCTTCCAGAAGCAAAATGGGGGCGTTGATGCCGGCATCGCGTAGCTCCACTGCTTCTTCGATACTGGCTACCGCCAAAGCGTCCGCCAGGGATTCCAGCTGTCGGGCGATGGTGACTGCGCCGTGGCCGTAGCCGTTGGCTTTGACCACCGCTATCACTTTGGAGCGGGGCGCCAGTTTTTGGGCGATACCGAGGTTATGCCGCAGTGCGCCGAGGTCCAGTCTTGCCTGGTTGGGCCTTGCCATCAGTAATCGAACTTGTGCGCGCAGTACAGGGTCTGGGCCGCCAGCCATACGTCGCCGACCGTACCGTCCCCCACCACTTTACCATCGATCTCAATAACCGGCGCGATCTCCTTACTGGAGCTGGATATCCATACCTCGTCGGCGTTGTCCAGTTCATCTACGGTGACCACCCGTTCCTGCACGGCGATGCTGCCGTCTTTGCGCAGGATCTCCAGCAGCATCATGCGGGTAATACCCGGGAGCTTCTGGTGATCCAGCAGGGGCGTGGCCACGATGCCATTTTTTATCACGTACACATTGCAGGCGGCGGCCTCGGTGAGTTCGCCGTCCTGGTTGTAAAGCAGAGTCTCCTTGTGGCCTCGGGAATGACCGTGCTGATAGTGCATCACATTGCCCAGCAGGGCGGTGGATTTGATATCACAACGCTTCCAGCGCAGGTCTTCTGCGGTGGCCACTGTATAGGGGGTTGCCGCATCCTTTTGAGCTATAGGCGCCGGGGGAATCTCGAAGGTGAAGGCATATATCGTGGGAGCTATGTTTTCCGGGTAGGCGTGGTGACGCCGGGTGTCCGCACCGCGGCTAACGTGGATATAAATCCCGAGATCGCCACCGCCGTTGCGCTCCATCAGTTGGCTGGCGATGTAGCGCCATGCTTGATGATCCACGTGTAGCTGGATCCCAATGGTATTAAGCCCGTGCTGCATACGCGCCATATGTGGTGCGAAGCCCACCAGCTTGCCGTTGTAGGAGGGAACCACCTCATAGATACCGTCGCCAAACAGAAAGCCGCGGTCCATTGGGGAAATACGCGCTTCTTCCATCGGCAGGTAATCGCCGTTTAAGTATACAATGCTCATTGTTCACACCCGTTGTTATCTATAAGTAGCACAAAAAATAATTACTCGCCAAAAAATCCCGTCAACACGCGTAACTCCTGGATAACCCCCAAGCCTTCCTCCACTGCCAGGCCATCCTCGGTGAGGGTATTTTCCCGGGTGACCCCGTCGACACTGCCCCTGGCAGAGAGGTAGTGTAGAATTTCAAGCGGAGAGATTTGCGCCAGCAGATCCAGTTCTGTCCAGCGGCCCAGGATAGCGATCAGGCCATAGGCTCCCCAATTGGATACATCCGCCACCAGCAGTTCGTCACAGCCGGTGACCGAGGGATTAATATCCAGGTCGGCGATGGCCTGGTTGATATTACCCATACCGATCTCATTGCCACCGTCGCCCACGGCAATGGTAGGGCAGTCGGCGTTGTCGATAAAGGGATCAAAGAAGGCGCAGCACTCGGTAATATCTTCGCCGCGCATATTGTAGTAGCGTCCGTCGGCGGCCAGGCCCGGGCGCTCAATGGAGATGATGGCACTGGGCTGTAGCGCCAGCAGCTGCTCTTTCGCTTCTTGTAACGCAGTCTCGAGATCACCAGCGGTTAGTTCAAGTACGCGATAATTGTCGGCCAGTGAGCGGGACAGGGGGGGGCCGCAGGCCAGTATCGGCAAGGATCCCAGGGCTTCCAGTGTGTCATACAGGGCGATGGCGCCCACTGGGCCATCGGTTTCAAAGGTGGAAGCGACCGGAAAGCCGGTGCCGATGATGACATGGCCTTCAATATTGCGCAGGTAACGCGCAGCGCGCAGGTAATAGCCGGGTTCCAGCGCAGCCCGGGCGACCCGCATGTGCCGCGGGTTGCGCGCCACCAGCACTTCCTCAATGGCCACACTGAGCTCAAATTCGTTCATGTCCGCTCCAGCAAGGGTTGGTGCTGGGCAAAGCTCTGTGCCAGGTGCAGGGCGTTGTGCGCGCCGTGGGGGCTGATCGGGACAAAGTGTACACTACCACCCGGCCTCAGTTGCGCCAGGCGCGCCGCATCCAGCGACAGGGCGGAGCCGATTTTGGGATAACCGCCGATGGTCTGGCGATCGTTCAGTAAGACGATAGGCTGGCCGTCGGCAGGCACCTGGATGGCACCAAAGCAGATACCCTCTGACAGGATGCCCTCGATGTCACATTTGATGGCCGGGCCCTCCAGGCGGTAGCCCATACGGTCGCAGCGGTCGGACACGGCGTAGGCGTGGCTGAAAAAACGGCGCTGTTGCAGGCGGCTGAAGTGGTGCTGTTGGTAACCGGGGATGACGCGCACTGTTATCGTATTCTGGTAGCGGGGCTGGTGCTCAGGTGCGAGATAGTAGTGTTTGCGTTTATGCACCGGGTTGCAGGGTAATTGATCGCCGGCCTGCAGTTTGTCGCCGCGTAAACCGCCGATGTTTTCCCGCATTACGGTGGCGGTGCTGCCAAAACTGGGTTCGACAGTAAATCCATCGGCCACGCCCAGATAGGAACGGCAGCCGTTCTCGGCAAAATCCAGGCTGATGCTGTCTCCGGCTGCAACTGCATGTACGCTCCACAGGGGCCGTTCTTCGCCATTGATGTGCAGAGGCATGTCAGCGCCGGTAACGCAAATAAATGTGTCGACCTCTGCCACCAGTTGCAGTCCTCCAAAACTGACTTCAATAGCAGTGTTGTTCCCGGCGTTGCCCAACAAGCGGTTGCAGTAGTAGAAAGCCTCGCGGTCCAGGGGGCCACCGTTGGTGAGCCCGAGGTGCAGTTGGCCTCGCCTGCCCCTATCCTGCAGCAGGCTCAGTATGCCTGGTTGTACAATTTTGAAACTCACGCCAGATCGCCCCCCAGGGCCACAAAGCGTTCGCGGCTGACCGGTTCGAAGCGTACCCGGTCACCCACCGTCACCGGCATGGTGGGCTCGGCATCGGGGTCGAACATACGTACCGGACAGCGACCAATAAGGTTCCAGCCCCCCGGTGATACCGCCGGGTACACGGCTGTTTGCCGGTCGGCAATGGCCACCGCGCCGCGGGGGACTTTTTGCCTGGGAGTGGTCAGGCGTGGTGCGGTGATGCGCTCGTCCACCTGTCCTAAATAGGCGAATCCAGGGGCGAAGCCTATGGCGTAAACCCGGTATTCGGTGCCTGAGTGCAGGGCGATAACCTCTGCGGTGGACAGGCCTGCATGCCGCGCCAGTGACTCCAGGTCCTCACCCACCTCGGCAGCGTAGTACACAGGCAGCACTACGGTACGGCCCTCAGCGCCGGGCTGTGTCTGCAAGGCTGCTATGGTTGCGCGCACGCGATGGGCAATACTCAGGTGATCTGTGTGTATGGCGTCATAGATGATTAACAGTGAGGCGTAAGATGGCACCAGATCTACCAGGTCCGCGCCAAGAGCCGGTTTGATGGCCGCCGCCGCCGCCTGCACGCGGGCGGAAATCTCGGGGCTGGTTTCCTCCCCCAGATAAAGCATTATCGCGTCTTCGCCGGCCGAATGAAGTTCCACGGTGGTTCAGCTCCCGTCCATCAGGGTGCGAATAGCCTGTATGGCCTGCACCCCTTCGAGATTGTCGCCGTGCACGCACAGGGTCTGGGCCTGCAGTTCGATGACCTTGCCGCTCACGGTGGTTACTGATTTGCTGCGCTGCAATTGCTCCACCTGGGCCAGCATACGCTCCCGGTTGTGGACCGCGCCCGGTTTGGTTCGCGGCAGTAGCCTGCCGTCGTCGTCGTAGCAGCGATCGGCAAAGACCTCGAACAGCAGACCCACGCCAAAGGTATCCGCTTCTGTGCGGTGACCATCGGCCTGGGGGGTGGCCTGTAACATCAGCGCCAGCGGGCGATGATAACTGGCAACCGCCTGCATTATGGCGGCGCGTACTTCGCTCTTGGCCATCATGTCATTATACAGGGCGCCGTGAGGCTTGATGTAGTCCAGAGCCAGTCCCTGGCTGCTGGCCATACCCTCCAGTGCAGCCACCTGGTAGTGCAGGTTGGCGATGATTTCGTCGGCGTTGAGGTTCATCGGGCGACGGCCGAAGCCGACCAGGTCGGGGTAGGCGGGGTGTGCGCCGATATTAACCCTGTGCTTGGCGGCCAGAGCCAGGGTCTTGCGTATGGTCAGCGGGTCGCCGCCGTGGAAACCACAGGCGATATTAGCCTGGTCGATATGGGGCATCACCTCGGCGTCCAGACCCATGGTCCAGCTACCGTAGCTCTCGCCCAGATCACAATTGAGTAACATAGCTTTCCTTAGGGCCTGGTTCTTACATGACAGCCAGTTGGCTGTTGCGCAAATCCGTCACCAGCATACACCCCGGGCTGTGGGTGATGGCGAAGGCTGGCCTGGCCGCTTCCAGTGCCACCTGCGGGGTTACGCCGCAGGCCCAGAATACGGGCAGTTCATCTTCTTCAATGTTGACCGCGTCGCCATAATCCGGCAGGGCCAGGTCACCGATGCCAATGAGCCCGGGGTCACCCAGGTGCACCGGCGCCCCATGTACCGCGGGAAAACGGGTGCATATCTGTACCGCACGTATGGCATCCACTGCCTTGAAGGGGCGCATACTGACCACCATCTTGCCGGCAAAAGACCCCGCGCTGC
>QNFS01000115.1 GCA_003646415.1 Gammaproteobacteria bacterium | reverse complement strand
TTCATTCTTCAGGAGCAGGGCTTCCCGGAAGAGATCATCCGCAGTTTGCTCTTTCTAAAATTGATTATCGCTGGTCATAGCACGCTCTATGTTACTCGCGCCGACGGCTGGTTCTGGGAGCGGCCCTGGCCCTCACCGCTGTTGTTTGGCGCTACTTTCAGCACTGAAATCGTTGGCACATTGATAGCGGTCTACGGCTTCATGATTACCCCTATCGGCTGGGAGCCGGCCCTGTGGATATGGGCATACGCCCTGGTGTGGTTTGTGGTTAACGATGCGGTAAAAGTATTCACCTACCGTATATTGCAGCGGGAGGGGGTACTTACATAATGGTGAAAAATATAAAGAAGATCGTAATTCAAGCCCGCAGCACCGACCCCGACCAATCCCCGTGAACGACGGGGAGCCCCGCTGGTGGCAAGTGTGTGCAGCGTTGGAGGATGATTCTGATATAAGGAACTGATCATGCAAAGCGAGCACTATTTCCCCCGAGTCTTGCCCGAAACCCTCCAGGGCCTGGCGACCCTGGCGCTGGATTTGCGCTGGAGCTGGAACCATGGCGCCGATGCCATGTGGTGCCAGGTCTCACCCGAATTATGGGAGGGGAGCGCCAACCCATGGCTAATTCTCGAAACAGTCTCTGACCAGCGTCTGAGCGCACTGGCTACTGATGCTGGGTTTATCAAAAAACTGCAGCAACAACTCGATGCACGCGAGGCCCATTTTGATGAAAAATCATGGTTCACTGAGACCATGGGCGGTGGTTTTTCCGGTCATATCGCCTATTTCAGCATGGAGTTCGGAATTTGCGAGTCTCTGCCTATTTACTCCGGTGGCCTTGGCGTACTGGCAGGCGACTATCTGAAGACGGCCTGCGATTTAAATGTACCGTTAATTGGCGTAGGCCTGCTTTATCAGCAGGGCTACTTTCGCCAGGCTTTGAATTCCGATGGCGAGCAGATTGAATTCTATCCCTACAATGACCCAACCATGCTCCCGGTGGTCCCGTTGCGCGATAATGACGGCGAATGGGTGCGCGTGACGCTGGATCTGCCCGGTCGATCTTTGCGCCTTCGTACCTGGCGCGGTCAGGTGGGCCGTCGTACCTTATTGTTACTGGATAGTAATGACCCACTCAATGATCCTGGCGATAGAGCGATTACCAGTGAGCTTTACGGTGGCGGCACGGAAATGCGCCTGCAGCAGGAGATACTTCTGGGTATCGGTGGCTGGCGGCTACTGGAGATGCTTGGAATCGATTGCCCGGTGTGCCATCTCAACGAAGGACATGCCGCGTTTGCAATTTTTGAGCGAGCCCGACACTACATGTTGCGCAGTAACCAGACTTTTCACGTGGCGTTGAGAGCGACGCGGGCGGGAAATCTATTCACCACCCATACGCCGGTGAACGCGGGTTTCGATGATTTCGCGCCTGAGCTGTTTGCCCTCTATTTTCAACCGATGGCGACGGAGTGTGGGGTGCACCTGGATGACTTACTGGCGCTTGGCCGATTGCGCGCCGATGATCAAACCGAGCCTTTCAATATGGCATACCTGGCCATGCGCGGCGCCGGGGCGGTCAACGGCGTCAGCCGACTACACGGCGAAGTCAGTCGCCGCATCTTCCAGCCGCTATTCCCCCGCTGGCCCTTGGACGAGGTGCCAGTACGCCATGTTACCAACGGCATCCACGTACCGAGCTGGGATTCTCCTGCTGCGGATGCCCTCTGGACAGACGCCTGCGGCAAGTCGCGTTGGCGTGGGACCCTGGACTCCGTGGAGACGGACCTGCGCCAACTGTCCGACGAAAGCTTGTGGCGCTTCCGTGCGGACGGCCGGCAACGACTGGTCAAGTTCCTTCGCTTGCATTTGGTGCGTCAGCACTGCGGGCGTGGAGCCGACCAGGCGAGGATCAGAGAGTGTAGCGGATTCCTCGATCCGGATGCGCTGACGTTGGGCTTTGCCCGGCGTTTCGCCGGGTATAAGCGGCCGAACCTGTTGCTGCATGACTCGCAACGGCTGGTGCACCTGCTCACCAACCGTGACCGGCCCGTGCAACTGGTCTTTGCTGGTAAAGCCCATCCAAAGGATGCCGAGGGCAAGCACATGCTGCGCCAATGGCAGGATTTCCTCGAAAGTCACGGTGTGCACGATCGGGTAGTATTTATTGAGGATTACGATCTGGGCGTCGCGGAGCAACTCGTTCAAGGCGTGGATGTCTGGATCAACACCCCGCGCCGCCCCTGGGAGGCGAGTGGTACCAGCGGTATGAAAGTCCTGGTCAATGGTGGTCTCAATTTATCGGAACTGGACGGCTGGTGGGCAGAGGCTTACGCGCCTGAACTGGGCTGGGCACTGGGGGATGGACTCGAGCACGATGATATCGCCGGCTGGGATGCTGCTGAGGCGCTGCAACTTTACCGCTTGCTGGAAGATGAGATAATTCCGTGTTTTTACCAACGTAATGAACAGGGTCTGCCCACAGCCTGGGTAAGTCGGATACGCGAGAGCATGGGCAGGTTGACCGCACAGTTTTCTTCTAACCGCATGTTGCGGGAATACACCGAAGATTATTACATGCCGCTGGCCCAGGCTTTTCGGCAACGTAGCGCCGATCCCAAGGTCGCTGCCGAGTTGGAGATTTGGCATTGTCGAATCAAACAGCACTGGCAACGAGTACACTTTGGTAGTGTAAAATCAGGGCAGGACGGGAACGGCCTCCACTTCGAAGTTCAGGTGTACCTCGATGAAATGCTGCCAGAGTCAGTGAAAGTGGAGCTGTATGCCGACCCGATTGTGGGGGGAGAGCCGCTACGCCAGCCTCTGGTTCGTGGTGCGATGCTAACCGGCACAGCCAATGCCTATGTATACACAGGGTCTGTTTCTCTTACCCGACCAGCTACTGATTACACACCCCGAATTGTGGCGTCACATCCCCTGGCTACCATTCCCCTCGAGGCAGACTTTATTCTCTGGTATCGGTGAAGATCAGAAATTCGACGCTAATTCATGCGCCTTCGAAACAGCCACCCCGCCAACGACAGTGTTACAAGAGCTATGATAGCCATGGGCCAGTACTGGTCGAATAGCAGCGCATAGGAGTCCCCCTCCAGGAATACGCCGCGCAATATCACCATGAAATAACGCATGGGATTGATCAAAGTCAGGTACTGCACGGCTTCGGGCATATTGGAAATCGGGGTGGCAAATCCCGACAAAATGACCGCGGGAACCAGGAACAGAAAGGCACCCAGTATCCCCTGCTGCTGGGTTACGGCCAGCGAAGAAATCATCAGTCCGATACCCACTGCCGACAACAGGAACAAAAACATCCCGAGATACAGCGCACCCAGGCTGCCGCGCAGAGGCACCTCAAACCAGAACACCACCATCGCGATAATGAAACTGCCCTCGATCAAGCCGATGAGGATCCCGGGGATCGACTTGCCAATCAGTATTTCCACGGGCCGCAGGGGCGTTACCAGCAGTTGGTCGAAGGTTCCTGCCTCGCGTTCGCGAGCCACGGACAAACCGGTAACGATGGTGGTAACCACCAGCGTCAACAAACCGACAATACCGGGCACTACAAACCAACGTGACAGCAGGTTTGCGTTGTACCAGGGACGCATCTGCAACGTGGCGGGCGGCCCTGGCTTCCCGTGTCGCTGCGCCCAGTCAATATTGAAGTCGGTGACTATGGCGCGCAGGTAACCCAGCGCCAGCAGCGCCGTGTTGGAGTTACGACCGTCAATAATAAGCTGCGCGGAGGCGGTTTTCCCACGTTTCAGATCTGCGCTGAACCGTGGCCCCAGGTGCAGCACCATCAATACGTCCTTGTTATCAATCAGCGGCGCAATTTGCGCGTCACGTTCGATATAACCCATCAGGTTGAAGTGCGGTGAGCCGGCCAGGCGGGCGATCAATGCCCGGGACACTGCGCCGGAATCTTCGTTATAGACAGCCACCGGGATATTGTTCAGGTCGAAAGTGGCAGCATACCCGAATACGATCAGCTGGGCTAGCGGCGGGCCAATCAACACAAATCGACTTTTTTTGTCCCTGAGTATTGCCAACAACTCCTTGACAACGAGCGCAAAAATTCGATGCAGTGTATTCATGCATCTAGCCTTTTGTGCAGCTTGCGCCGCACCACCGCCAGCAAAACAAAGAGCATCGCCGCCAACACGGCGCAATTACTCAGCACAATCGGCCATATATCGCCGGCCAGAAACAAGGTCTGCAGAATAGCCACATAATAACGGGCAGGAACGATGTGGGTGATGAACTGGATCGCCTCTGGCATGGAACTGATCTGGAAGATAAAGCCGGATAGAATGAACGCCGGCAGAAAAGTAACGATGATGGCAATCTGGCCGGCCACGAACTGATTTTTGGCAACCACTGAAATCACCAGACCCATGCCCAGAGCCACCAGCATAAACAGTGCAGATGCCGCACTCAACAGCCAGAAAGACCCGCGCAGCGGCACCTCGAATAACCATACCGCAGTGGCTACGCTCAGTAGCATGCCCCCCATGCCCAGCACAAAATACGGCGCCAGTTTCCCTATCATCAATTCACCGATGCGGATCGGCGTCACCATCAGCGCCTCCATGGTGCCCCGCTCCCACTCGCGCGCCACCACCATAGAGGTCAGCAGGGCGCCTATCAAGGTCATAATCAGTGCGATCAGCCCGGGCACCAGGAAGTCGCGACTGCTCACCGCCGCGTTGAACCAGATGCGCGGCTCCAACGCCACCGGCAATGTCAACTCTATACCCCGCGAGCGCGCATAATGGCCCAACCACACCTGCCACACCCCCTGAATATAGCCTTCCGCGATACGCGCCTGATTGGCGTTAACACCGTTGACAATGATGCCTATAGGCGCGTTGCTGCGCGACAGCAACTGTTCGCTGAAGTCGTTGCGCAGCCAGATGATGCCGAATACTTCGCGCAAATCGAATGCCTGTTGCGCCGCATGGATACTGTCAAACGACTTCAGGTCAAAATACTCCGAGCGCTGGAAGGCACCGATCAGGCTGGCCGTATTGGTATCTGGCTGTTCCACCACAACGCCCAGCGGGACATGCCGCGCATCCAGCGATACGCCGTAACCGAACAGCAGCAACAGCACCACCGGCATGACAAAGGCGATGGCAATACTGGAAGGATCGCGCAATATCTGCAGACTTTCCTTACGGATCATACCGACCACACGCATACGCGACGCAGCGCGTTCATTCATACCACATCCCCCCTGTCCTGTTCGTGCGCCTCGATCAGCCCGATAAACGCATCCTCCATGGTGGGGTCCGGAAGGTCATTGCTGCGAAAGCGCGCCTTCATCTCCGCCGGTGTTCCGCTGGCCAGCACCTCGCCCTCGGCCATAATCACCAGCCGATCACAGTAGTTGGCCTCGTCCATGAAGTGGGTGGTGACCAACACCGTGACACCCGATTCGGCCAGTGCATTGATCCGTTGCCAGAACTCACGGCGCGCTAGCGGGTCAACACCCGAAGTCGGTTCGTCGAGAAACAAAATGTCCGGCTGGTGCATAAGTGCGGCTGCCATTGCCAGGCGTTGCTTGAAGCCCAGTGGTAAATCACGGCTGCTGTCGCCGCTGTAGTCGTTCAATTCAAACGCCTCCAGCGCCCAGGCGATGCGCGCTCTGCTGCGTGCCCGGCCAAGACCATAGGCGCTGGCAAAAAAACGCAGATTCTGCAGTACGCTGAGATCACCGTACAGTGAAAACCGTTGAGCCATGTAGCCGAGTCTTCCGCGCGCCCGCGCCGCAGCGCGGCGCAGGTCGTAACCGGCCACGTGCACCTTGCCGGCCGAGACCGGCAGCAAGCCGCACAGCATGCGAAAGGTGGTGGATTTGCCAGCACCATTAGCCCCTAGCAGGCCAAAAATCTCACCGCGCTGCACGCTGAAACTGACATTCTTAACGGCATAGAAGTCGCCAAATCGGCGTTCCAGGTCACGAACCTCAATGACGGCTTCTTGTTCTGGCCCGGCTGGCATCACCTGTGGCAATAGGCTCAACTGACGCGCGGATTCAACAGCCCGGCCGCCTTTTAACGCAGCTATAAAAGCATCTTCGAAAATAGGCTCGGCAGGCTCAGTATGCACAGCGTCCTGGCCAGTCGTTACCAGGCTTAAATCCGGCAGCCCCGGATCTTCGGTGACGATACGCACGTGCTCACCTTCAATAATCGCGTCCACAATGCCCGGCACCGCGCTGAGGCGTGCCTGCAAGGCGCGTTTAGTGAATCCCGGGGCGGTTACACGGAAGGTCCGTCCACGCATCGGCTCACTAAAGTGTTGCGGGGTGCCCTGACCCAGGCGCTGGCCTTCATGAATCAGTATGACCTCGTCACAGCGTTGCGCTTCATCGAGATACGCGGTACTCAGAAGCACACTCATACCCTGTTCCTTCACCTGACGATAAACAATAGACCAGAGTTCACGCCGCGAGACGGGATCGACTCCCACGGTAGGTTCATCCAGCAGCAACAACCGTGGCGGCCGCACCAGGGTGCAGGCTAGCCCGAGCTTCTGTTTCATGCCTCCGGAAAGCCGGCCAGCCAGCCGACGCGTGAAGGGCGCCAGGCCTGTCATGTGCATCAGTTCCTGATAGCTGGCGGCACGCTCGGCACTGCCAAGCCCTTGCAAATCGGCATAAAAGTCCAGATTTTCCTGCACGCTCAGATCTTCATACAGACCGAAACGCTGCGGCATGTAGCCCACCGAGGACTGCACCTCCAGCGGCTGTCTGACGACGTCAATGCCCAATACGTGAATACGCCCGGCGTCGGGCAACAACAACCCGGCCGCCAGCCGCATCAGCGTAGTCTTACCCGCTCCATCGGGACCAATAAGACCAGTTACTTTGCCTGTCTGAATGCGGATATCGAGGGACTGCAGCGCCGTGACCGATCGATCTCTGGCCGAAAACGTCTTACTGACACCCTCGAAGACCAGCGCCGCACTGGTCGCCACTTCAGTCGGTCTGCAACTGCGCGCAATCGGGGGCGGCATGATCGGCTGCTGGTTTCGGCTGGGTGAGGGAGATGGAAACTGTGGCCGGCATACCCAGGCGCAGTTCTTCCTGGGGGTTGCACGCATAGATCCTTACTTGATAGACAAGGCGAGTGCGCAGCTCAGGCGTTTCCACGTTTTTGGGTGTGAATTCAGCAGTTGGCGAAATAAAACCAATCCAGCCGGGATATGCCTTGCCAGGATAACTGTCCGTGGACACATCCGCCGACATTCCGGGTGCCAATTTGCCGAGTGCGGTTTCCGGTACATATGCCCGCACCCACACCGGATTGGTAAAAGCCAGGCTGAAAACCGGCGTCTGTGGCGACGCCATATCTCCGGGTTCAAGGATACGATCGCGAATGATGCCATCTGCCGGTGCATACAATTCGGCGTCTTTCAACACCTCCTGTGCCAGTGCCAGGCGCGCCTCAGCGGACTTCAATGTAGCCCTGGCCTCCGCTATATATTCCTCCCGCGGCCCGGCGACAGCCAGTGCCAGCCCCTCTTCGGCCACTTTGACTTCAGCGCGAGCGGTATTCATATTGGCTTCGGTGTCATCCAGTACCTGCTTGGAGACGCCTCGCTTTTTGTACAAACTCTCTGTACGTGTGAACGTGACCTGGGCATCCACCAGTCTGGCATTGGCAGCGTCCAGATTCGCCCTTGCCTGGTGCACCTCTTCCACCCGGGAACCGGCCTCAAGACGCGCCACCACCGCTTTTTTCGCCATCACACGGGCCTCCGCGTCGGCCGCTGCGACTCGAAAACGCTCCCGGTGCAGGGTCGCCAGCAATTGACCTTTAGTTACCCGGTCACCCTCCTGAACGAGCAGGCGATCGATATGTTC
>QNFS01000114.1 GCA_003646415.1 Gammaproteobacteria bacterium | reverse complement strand
CGGGACGCCGGCTGCCAGACACTGATGATGGAGCGTCTGCGCAGGCTGGGCTTCACTTGTACCGAGCGACCCTGTGGCGAGGTGAGTAACTTCTGGGCCGAGCGCGGGGCGGATGGCCCCATCCTGGTATTCGCCGGGCATACGGACGTGGTTCCCACCGGCCCTGCTGAGCAGTGGCATACACCGCCGTTTGAGCCCACGCTGGTTGACGGCACGCTGTTCGGCCGCGGCGCAGCCGACATGAAGGGCAGCCTCGCCGCCATGCTGGTGGCCTGCGAAGAATTCGTCGCGCAACGCCCGGATCACCCGGGACGCATCGGTTTTCTTATCACCTCCGACGAGGAGGGGCCGGCAGTGGATGGCACGGTCAAGGTCCTTCAGTACCTGCGGCAACGAGGTCGGTCGATAGACTGGTGCCTGGTGGGAGAACCTTCCAGCACTCACGCACTGGGCGATGTGGTCAAAAATGGCAGACGCGGCTCCCTGGGCGCAGTACTAACCATCAAGGGAGTGCAGGGCCATATCGCCTACCCACACCTGGTGGACAACCCGATCCACCGGGCCCTGCCGGCCTTACATGCATTGGCATCACAAGTGTGGGACCAGGGCAATGAATTCTTCGAGCCCACATCAATGCAAATATCCAATATCAGTGGCGGTACCGGCGCCACCAATATGATCCCGGGGGAAGTGGAAATACAGTTCAACTTCCGCTTTTCCACCGAGGTGACCGACGCTCAGCTACAACATAGAACCGAGGCCATTCTGCGCGCCCGGCAACTGGATTACGACATACAGTGGCAGTCAAGTGGGCAACCCTTTCTCACCGCCAGGGGCAAACTGGTGGATGCGACGGTGGCCAGCATTCGGGAGATCACCGGGCTGGATCCCCAATTGTCAACCTCCGGCGGCACCTCTGACGGACGCTTCATCGCGCCTACTGGCGCGCAGGTGGTGGAACTGGGGCCCATCAATGCCACCATCCATAAGCTCAATGAGCAGGTGCTGGCATCTGACCTGCCGCGTTTGGCGGCGATTTATAAAGGAATTATGGAGCGCCTGCTACTGCAGGGCATCTAACTGCTGCTGCAAGCCCATTCGCGCCAGGGCCTGGTTGCTCTCGCCGGGCACGACCAGTACCTGGCCACTACCCAGTGCTGCCAGACTGGCTGCCACCACCTCATCCGCATTCATCCCCATCTCATCCGGAATACGGCCGTTGTCAAAACCCGCCTCTACCGGCAGAACGTGAAATTCAGTGCGGGTATACCCGGGACACAAGGCCTGCACTGCAATCCCCGTGTCCGCCAGCTCCGCCTGCAGGGCCTGGGAATAATAGTTGAGGAAGGCCTTGGTAGCACAGTAAACCGCCACCCCTTTGCCGGGCAGGAACGCGCCGATGGAGGACACGTTGATGATATAACCAACCCCCCGTTCCCGCATGAAAGGAATGGCGGCGCGGCACAGGGTGATAGTGGCATTTACGTGCAAATCCACCATACCCCGCTGGCCGTCTATCGGCAGATCCGCAAATTGCCCAAACGTGCCGTACCCCGCATTGTTGACCAGGTAGTCCACCGGACCCTGCTGCCGAATCGCCTCCATGGCACGAGCCACGCCCTCAATCGAGCCCAGGTCTGCCGCTACCACACGCAGTTCCACACAGCCCGCCAGTTCCTCAGCCAGGGCGGCGAGCCGCTTACCACGCCGGACCACAGCGATAATGACATCACAGCGCGGCGCCAGCTGCCGACAAAACTCGGTGCCAAGTCCCGAGGAGGCGCCGGTCACCAGCGCCGTTATTTTATGCTCAGGCATGGACTATCTCTCTAAATTTACAATAGATTATCCTAAAATCATGGTGCCAGCAGCCTCAACCCAGCTTGCGCCGCACGTAAACATCGTATCGCACCGCTTTGCCACTGATGCGGTGGGATGGTTGCTGCTGCGCCAGATTTGGCGCTCTGGGAGGACGCTTGACCACCACCCGGGCAACATCCTGCTGTAGCGCCCAGAGCAACAGTTCGTCCGCATCGTGCCGGGCTGCTCCACTGTCCAGTAACAGCTGGAACAATGCCATCTCCTTTTTCACAGCGGCGCTCTTAGTGCGCTGTGGAAACATGGGGTCCAGGTAGATCACATCCACCCCCCGGCGGTTGTCCGCCGCCAATTGCCTGGCATCCCCCGGATGCAGCCGCATACGAGCCAGCACGTCAACCAGCCATTGATCACCGCGAGCAGTGGCTGCGTTCATACCCCAACACAGCAGTTCCACGATGACGGGATCGCGCTCACACAGGATCACATCACAACCCAGGTCCGCTAATATAAAGCTGTCCCGCCCCAGGCCGGCGGTGGCATCCAGCACCCGCAGCTGCGACTTTTTAGCCACTCCCACCGCCTTACCCAATAACTCGTTGTGCCCGGAGCGCCGGCGATGGCGCATGGCGCTACTGCCAAACTCCACCGCCACCGGGCCGGGCGCGGCCCTGCCGGTCTGTTGTAAGAATAAGGACCCACCACTGACAAACAGCACGGCGCCGACCTGCTCATTAACGCCGGGGTCGGAGCCGGTAGAAAGCAGGGGTAAATCAAGCCGCTGCGCCAATCCGGTCGCAACCTCAATATCTTCAGCGGTTGCGGCAAGCAGTGCCAGAGATGGTCGCCTTGATCGGGTCAGGACTATGCAGGAGCCTTTGCGCTCCCGCCCCCGGCCAGTATGGCTTCCAGGCCACTATAATTGACCGCGATAGCATCCATATAGAGATTGCGGCCACCGAAGTGCTCTGCGGCGTACCGATGCACGCTGTCAAAGTGGCCATTAAGGCGCACGTCAATCACCTTGCGCATAAAATTCGGGGTGGTCTCCAGCAGGTGGTCGGGGGAGCGATACACAGTGCCTGTGTTGCCTTGCAGGCCAAATTCACCCGCCATACCCCCCGCCTCAAACTCCTCATACAGGTGATCGCGGCACTTCCTGACATAGTCGACATCCGCCATCTGGGCAATGAGGTCCGCCGTTCCCAACAGAACCCCCAGGCGATACTCGCATTCATCGTCTACTTCAATATGCCACGGATCAATTTCGTAACCGGTAAAGTGAATAATGCGTGTACACACCCCAACACAATGCTGCAGGCCGACCGAGGGCAGGTAATCGGTCATGAAGCGGGCTCCGCGACTCACGTGAACTCGGGTGTAGGCCGCTCCATTTTTGTTGCGGCTGTCGCGAGTGCGCCTTATATAACCCGAATCGTGAAACAGCGCCGCGGCGATTCCCGCCAACGCCAGCTCTGGCCCCAGGCACTGTGTGGAGTCGTGAGTGCTATCGTGGCCATCCAGCAGGCGGGCCATGGCCAGGGTCACGTCCAGCACATGCTGAATATCATGGTATTTGATATCGCAGGCCCTGAAGCCGGGAAATGAGCCCCGGTACAGGCGGCTGAAATCTCTCACCAGCAGGTCTATTGGCGAAAAATCGAACCCCTCATAGCGGTTTTCCAGGATGCGGTGTACCTCACCGGCAACAGCGACCGGGTCGGAAACATCCACGGTATTGCTCACATCCATGTGGCCAGCTCGTTGCAGTTGGCCCATATCGGCTTCAGTCCTCTGTTATAGTTTTAGCACTGCGTTTTTTCAACATACTTGCCAGATCATCAAAAAGCTCCTCCGCACTGGGAGCCCCACCGGGCTTGTGTGCCCCGGCAGCAGTTTCCGGCTGTGGCGGTGCCCGGCCAGGCAAGCGCGTTTCGTCCAGCCCCAGGGACAAACTCTGATCATCCAGATTAATCTCTATCTGCAGATTGTAAGCGTGGCGCGACAAACCGTGTTTATCGACTATCCGAAAGCGGCGCGGCGTGGCCCTGCCGTCGGGTTCAATATTATCAGTAAGGTGGCAGGATATTGCGTCAATGGTCTTACCGGACAGCTGGGTACCGCGCATCGAGGACAGGTCGCGATTACAGGCACTGACAAATGCGGGGGCGGTCATGGGGGTGACCGACCTGGTG
The DNA here is from genome assembly GCA_003646415.1 of Gammaproteobacteria bacterium. Lineage (GTDB taxonomy): Bacteria > Pseudomonadota > Gammaproteobacteria > Pseudomonadales > Halieaceae > JBALVO01. The sequence goes on along the minus strand of QNFS01000114.1, from coordinate 3,895 downwards.
TCTACCGATCCCGGCCAGACCTGCTTACATTGAAAATCACCAATCAGTATCTGGCGGGCCTGGGCCAGATCCACCATGCGGGCCAGTTCGATGGTGACATCGCCGACAATATAGCTGAACAACGACGGATTCACGCCTTCAGCCTGATACAATTCATAGTGACCACCGATATGGTAGCCAGTACGAACCAGCGGGACTGTGTTGCCTCGCGATGCGGCCCGGGCCTCCGCATTGTCCGCCACTACCAGTAACATGAAATAAAACAGGTTCTGATTGGCACCGGGTCCCAGGTCCCTGTTCCAGATGTAATAACCATCGCCTGTTGTGGTGCGGGCAAAATTGATTTCAATGCCCTGAGCCAACAGCTTGTTGTACGCCGAGTTAAGCGAATAAGACAGGCTATTCAGCTGACTGGCCTGCTCGAATGGCGTATACAGGGAGAACTCCACGATATCGAACAGTAACACCGCACGGCTCTGTACATAACTGAGGCCATAGCGTTTTATCAATTGCTCAACCGCGTCCAACACCTGGTGTTCTTCGGTCAGGGCCGTATTCAGCTTGATAAAGGTGGGAGAGACATCCAGTCGCGCACTCACCGCAAACAGTTCATCACGGGTTTTTCGCCGCTGGCCCGAAATCAGGTCGCGGATAAAATCCTCATTATCGCCACTCTCTGCCGTCTGCGCATCTGTGGCGGCACAGTAGTTGCCAAGAAAATAATGCGGCACAAGTATTACCAGTAAACCGCGCTCATCCGCACTCCAGCACAGGACAATATTCTGGCCCATGCGCCACTGCTTGCGCAGGGTTTTCTCCAGCGTTTTCAGGTTGCCCCGCTGCACAATACTAATGGCTTGCGGGGCTTCGTCATTGCTTACCCTGGTGGATAAACCCACCCTCGGCGCTCCTGTATTATTTGAATCCGGCATCTCGATACTCGTTTTTTTTGGCTCGACACGCTAGCATTATAAGGGTCTGATGGTACGGGAGCCACGTTGATCGCTGCTCGTTTCGTCGGCAGGGGCATTCCCACATAAGAAATAAGAGGGCTCATCATGTTGCATCATCTATTTTCCAGCCTGGTTTGCCTGTTATTGGTGCTGCTGAGCGCCTGTGAGAGCTATGACTTTACCGTCAATGAGAAGGTGGTCTACAGCCCTCGCCCCCTATTCACTGATTTTGAGGTCCCCGACAAAGCCTTGCGCGGTTGCCTTGAACAGGCTATCGCCGATGGCGGGATTTCGGCCGCCAGTCAACTGTCCACCCTCAACTGCAGCCATGGGGGTATCGAGGATCTGGATGGCATCGCCAGCTTCCCCGGCATTAAGTTACTCAGCCTGTCCTCCAACAATATCCGCAACCTGGTGGAAATCAGCGCCATCACCACCCTGGAGGAGCTCTACCTGGACAACAACCAGGTAATTGACCCGGTACCGCTGTACCAACTTGGTGGTTTGCGCACCCTCGATCTTTCCGGCAATCCCGGCCTGCAGTGCCCGGACAAGGGCGGCTTTGCCCGGGTGGAAACCGTAATCCTGCCCGATCACTGTCATTAGACGGCCTGTAATTGCCCATGATCCTCTATCGCCTACTGAGCTGGTTGCCATTTCCTGTGCTGTATGCCACTGCCCAGATAGCCTACCTGCTGCTTTACTACGTGGCAGGCTATCGCAAAGCGGTAGTGCGGGAAAACCTGGGCAAGGCATTTCCCGAGAAAAACGAGAAGGAGATCACAGTCCTGGCAAAAAAATTCTACCTGCAACTGGCCCAGGTGGCCCTCGAGATCGTAAAGGCCAGGCGTATGAACAAGGCGGATTTCCGCCAACGAGTGAAAATAGTCAACCCCGAACTTATGCAGCGCTGCAGTAACGATTATCAGGATTCGGTGATCCTGCTGACCATCCACCAGGGCAACTGGGAATGGATGCTACACGGCGTCACCTGCGCCATGAACATTCCCATAGACCCGGTTTACAAGCCCCTGCACAACAAAACGGTGGACAGGCTCATTTTCGATATTCGCAGCCAGTTTGGTTCCAGGCCGCTCTCCATGGCCCGAGCCACCAGAGACATATTGCGTCGCAGGCGCGAGTTCAGGGTATTCGTGATGGTGGCTGACCAGTCACCTGTGCGCAGAGAACGCAGCTACTGGACAGAATTCATGAACCAGCAGGCGGCGGTTTATACCGGAGCGGAAACTATCGCCAAAATGACCCAGTTCCCCGTACTGTTCGCCCAGTGCCGGCGCCGCAGCCGGGGCCACTACGAGCTCGAATTCCATGAATTGGCCCGGCCGCCCTATGACAAGGACAGCCACGCCATCACGGACAGTTACGTGCGTATGGCGGAGCAGGCCATACGCAGTGAACCCCAAAGCTGGCTGTGGAGTAACCGGCGCTGGAAGCGGGATCTTGCACAAGAATCAAAAAAGCACGTTACGTAGTGTAAGTCCCTCTGCAACAGGCTTGGGTATGGGCGACCGAGAGTCGCGGGTAGAACAGCCTGTCTGATTCTTTTGATTTCAGGCTATATCCAGCCAGCCGAAGCCCTGCGACTGCTCGGCAAATACGACCCTGTCCAGTGAGTCGAACACCGACAGCAAGGCCTGTTCGGCCTTTTCCCGGCTGTTGTTCTTCTCGCTGATATGGGCCACAACGAGGTGTTTAAGGGCCGCTCCCTCTATTTGTTGCAACAGATCCACCGCTTGTTCATTATTGAGGTGGCCCCAATCGCCGCCGACCCGACGCTTGAGTTGGGGTGGGTATTGCCCTGCCTGCAGCGTGGGAAGATCGTGATTGAATTCCAGTAACAAACCGTGACAATCGCGATAATTATCGACCACGTGGGGGGTGATACTGCCCAAATCAGTCAATACGCCCAGACTGTGACCCCGCCAGGAAAAACGGTACTGGCAGGGTTCGACCGCATCATGGGGCACCGTGACAGGCCTGACCGACAGGTTTCCGATACTAAAGTTATCCTCACAGTTGAAGCAGCACAGCTCGAAGCTGTCATCGCAGCGACCGGTACTGGCGGTGCCGTGAGTTAGATAGACGGGGATCTGGTGCTTGCGGGACAGGGCCGCCACGCCACTGCTGTGATCTGAGTGTTCGTGGGTCACTAAAATGGCATCCAACTGCTGCGCCTCCACGCCCAGGCGGTGCAGTCGCCGGGTTGTTTCGCGCAGGGAAAAACCACAGTCGATCATGACCAGGGTATCACCGGCGCGAACCAGGGTGGCATTACCCTTGCTGCCGGATCCCAGGGAGGCAAACTGCATTATCTGGTGTACCAGGCGCGCTTAATTGATATTGCTTTTTATCAGCGCCAGCAGATCCTGCTCCGCACGCTTGTCAAAGGACAGCGAATCGTCTTGCAGTTGCAAACGGATGATGACCGCCAGTTCATCCTGCGGCGTCATGGTTACCAGGAACATCTGCCCGGCCATGGGGTGGTCCTCACCGCTACCCCACAGCCAGTCCATCCATCCGGCCTCTTCCTGCGCATTCGGGCCGAGGAAACGCACGTAGTAATTACCACCACTGCGATCGTGGTCGGTGATTTCAAAGGTGGACTTCTCCAGGGCACGGCCCAGCGATGCCCAGGCACGGTCATAGGGCAGGGCAAGCAGGATATAGGTATAACCGGCCGGCGCCTCCTGCATGGATATCTTGCCGCTGGCACTGATGCCCTGCTCGGCAATCATGGATACCGGCGCAGAATCGGCACTGTTGGCCAGAAATTGCGCTACTGCACGTAGCATTTCATCCGCCTGTTCCGGGTTGTCAGATTTAGACGGCCAACTCTCCACGTCGCCCGCCTGGTCCATCTGCAGCACGTGTAGCTCACTGGTACTGCGCTGCACACCCTGATCCATAAGAAAGCGGAAGCG
>QNFS01000113.1 GCA_003646415.1 Gammaproteobacteria bacterium | reverse complement strand
TGCTCAATCAGGTGTTAGCTCCCACCTTGATTTTGGCCGCTTTGGTGCTGGGGCTCAAACCTGTGGTCTACCGCTTCCTGCTCAAGGGAGTCAGCGAGAATCGCACCCTGGGTTGGAATCTGGGATTTCGGCTGGGTCAGGCCAGCGAGTTCTCCCTGTTGATCGCCTATGTGGCGGTGGCCAGCAGCCTGATATCGGAGCGGGCTTCCCTGTTGATCCAGGCAACCACTATCATCACACTGCTGGTGTCTTCCTATATCGTGGTGCTCAACTACCCTACTCCTATTGCGGTTTCGGATCGGTTGCGGCGGGATTAAAAAAACCGGCCACAAGGGCCGGTTTTTTCACAAACATCTAATACCTGCAACCCAGGGCCTACAGCTTGGCTTCAAGCTCCGGTAGCGCATTGAACAGGTCAGCTACCAGGCCGTAATCCGATACCTGGAAGATAGGCGCATCCTCGTCCTTGTTGATCGCAACAATGACCTTTGAGTCCTTCATCCCAGCCAAATGTTGGATGGCGCCAGAGATACCTACCGCGATATACAGGTCGGGAGCGACGATCTTACCGGTCTGGCCCACCTGCATGTCATTCGGTACGAAGCCCGCGTCAACCGCTGCGCGTGAAGCGCCGATGGCTGCGCCAAGTTTATCGGCAATGCCATCGAGAAGCTTGAAGTTCTCGCCGCTTTGCATACCGCGACCACCAGAAATGACGACAGAAGCAGCTGTCAGTTCAGGGCGCTCAGAAACCACGACTTCTTCACTGACAAAGGAGGAGATGCCGGCATCGTGCACTGCATCCAGCGCTTCAATGGTAGCGGAACCACCCTCTGCAGGGGCCGGGTCATAGGCTGTGGTACGCACAGTGATGACCTTTTTGGCATCTGCGCTTTGCACCGTAACGATCACATTGCCGGCGTAAATAGGCCGTTTGAAGGTATCGGCGGACTCTACCGATGTGATTTCGGATATCTGTGCAACATCAAGCAACGCGGCTACGCGCGGCATGAAGTTCTTACAGTTGGGTGTGGCTGGCGCCAGGATGTTGTCGTAGCCAGCGCCCACCTCAGCGATCAGCAGGCTGACATTTTCAGCCAGTTGGTGCTCATAGACGCTGTTATCGGCAACCAGTACCTTACCCACACCCGCAACCGCGGCGGCGGCCTCGGCGACGGCGCCACAATTGGCGCCGGCGACCAGAATATCGATGTCCGCACCCATCGCCTGGGCGGCTGCAACCGTATTGAGAGTGGCGCCTTTCAGGCTGCTATTGTCGTGTTCTGCAATTACCAGAGTACTCATGAGATTACTTTCGCCTCGTTCTTCAGTTTGTCTACCAACTCGTCCACATCCGCGACTATGATACCGGCTTGACGCTCCGCCGGCGGCTCGGCCTTCACCTGGGTCAGGTGAGAAGTCACCTCAACACCCAGGTCAGCAGGGCTGTAAACATCCAACTGCTTCTTCTTGGCTTTCATAATATTGGGCAGGGATGCATAACGGGGTTCGTTCAGGCGCAAGTCAGAGGTGACGATAGCCGGCAGGTTCAGGCTGACAATTTGCAGTCCGCCGTCCACTTCGCGAGTAACATTCACCTTGTCGCCATCAACTACCACTTCAGACGCGAAGGTACCCTGAGCCATATTAGCCAGTGCACCCAGCATTGGTCCCGTCTGGCTGTTGTCGCCGTCGATGGACTGCTTACCCAGAATAACCAACTGGGGCTGCTCCTTGTCGACAACGCCCTTTAGCAACTTGGCAACGACCAGGGGCTCAACTCCAGTCTCAGTTTCTACCTGGATGCCACGATCCGCCCCCAGGGCCAGCGCGGTGCGAATTTGCTCCTGGCAGGTTTTTTCGCCGACAGAGACGGCAATTACCTCTGTGGCAACGCCTGCTTCCCTGAGGCGCACAGCTTCCTCAACGGCAATTTCACAAAAGGGGTTGATGGCCATTTTGACATTGTTCAAATCAACATCACTACCATCAGCTTTGGCACGAACCTTGACGTTGTGGTCAACGACGCGCTTAACGGCAACAAGTACCTTCATGGATGCTCCATAGATTATTTCAGGTGGGTTTCAAGGGCGTTAGCTGTAACTCACAGCTTACGCCCCTATCAGTTTGGCGGGGTATCTTGCCGTCAAACAGCCGCCGGGTCAATAGCCATTCACAGCAGAACACCTCTTCCCAATGAGCTAGATCAAGGATTTACCTTATTCATCTGGTTTATAGTTTTTAAGCGTTATAGATTATATACTTGCGCCCTTTCTACCGGCAGGTGCCGGTAACGCTCAACTACTTGACAGTGACAAGAGGATACCCCTGTGGAACGTGAATCTATGGAATTTGATGTTGTGATCGTTGGCGCCGGCCCTGCGGGCCTGTCAGCCGCCTGCCGCATCATGCAGCTGGCTCAGGAAAAAGAACAAGAAACCACCGTCTGTGTTGTGGAAAAAGGCTCCGAGGTAGGCGCCCACACCCTGTCCGGCGCAGTGCTGGAGCCACGGGCCCTGAATGAACTCTTCCCCGACTGGAAGGAAATGGGCGCCCCGGTGGAAACCGCGGTAAAAGGCGACCGGTTTTTCTTTTACCTGAGCGACAAGAGAGCCATCAAACTGCCCAACTTCTTCATACCCAAGCCCACCCATAATGAAGGCAACTACATTGTGTCCATGGGGAATGTTTGCCGCTGGCTGGCCGAACAGGCAGAGGGCATGGGGGTGGAGGTATATCCGGGCTTTGCCGCGGCGGAAGTCCTCTATCACGACGACGGACGGGTCAAGGGTATCGCCACCGGCGATATGGGTATCAGCGCCAGCGGTGAACACAAAGACAGCTATATGCCGGGCATGGAACTACATGCAAAATACACACTGTTTGCCGAAGGCTGCCGCGGCCACCTGGGCAAGCAACTGATCGATAAATTCTCACTTGATGCGGGTAAAGACCCCCAGCATTACGGTATTGGCATCAAGGAGATCTGGGAGATACCCCCACAAAAGCATGAGGAAGGCCTGGTGACACACGGCCTGGGCTGGCCTCTCTATGAAAGCGGCACTGGCGGTGGCGCTTTTATGTACCACGCCGAGAACAACCAGGTATATATTGGCCTGATCGCTGACCTCAACTACAGCAATCCTCATATGAGTCCCTATGAGGAGTTCCAGCGCTGGAAGCACCACTCAGAAACAAAAAAGTACCTGGAGGGCGGCACACGCCTGACCTACGGCGCCAGGGCCATTAGCAAGGGCGGCTATAACTCACTGCCCCGAATGTATTTCCCCGGTGGCCTGCTGATCGGCTGTGACGCCGGCACTCTGAACAGCGTCAAAATCAAGGGTAACCACACCGCCATGAAAAGCGGAATGTTGGCTGCCGAAGCTGTGGTGGAGGCTCTGGCACTGGGTGACACCGCTCCGGCTGACCTGGTCTCGTTCGCCGACAAGATCGATGCATCCTGGCTGCATGAAGAACTGTATAGCACCCGTAATTTCTCGGGTTTCATGCACAAATTCGGTATTTTACTGGGCTCCGCCATGGTGTGGATGGACCAGAATATTTTCGGCGGCAAGCTGCCTTTCACCCTGAATGATGACAAGCATGACTACGCGGCCATGAAGAGCGCGGCAGAAAGCAAGAAGATCGACTATCCGAAGCCGGATAATATCATCAGCTTTGATCGCACATCGTCAGTGTTCCTGTCCAACACCAACCATGAAGAAGACCAACCCTGTCACCTTACACTAGAGGATGCGGCCATCCCCCTGGCCAAAAACCTGCCCCTGTACGATGAGCCAGCCCAGCGCTACTGCCCTGCCGGTGTTTATGAGATCGTGGAGGGCGAAGACGGGAAGCAATTCCAGATCAATGCCCAGAACTGTGTTCATTGCAAAACCTGTGATATCAAGGATCCTTCCCAGAATATCACCTGGGTGACGCCGGAAGGGTTTGGCGGGCCTAATTATCCCAATATGTAGTAGTTTTGGTGCACATTGCGCACCACATGATCTGCTAGCGGAGAGAGCACCGGTGAGCGGGGCCGGTTAGAGACAATCAGGCCGCACTTAAGCTTGCGGCCGTCTCCAATCGGCCCCGCTCACCGGTGCGGTGCCAAGGCCAAAAAACTAATTGACTACAAGTTTAAAAGTACAATTCCCCGATCTCACCGAAGCAACCCCATCAATCTCCTGCGCCATCTCCACAAGCCTGTACCAGGCCGCTCGGGTAAACAGTGCCGTGAGCCCATGCCGCAGCCTTATCGCTGCGATATCGCCCACAGCGGACTCCAGGAACAATGGATGCTCCTCGCCTATATCGACTCTTTTCCCGGTATTCAATGTTGCCTGGAGCACCTGCTCACCGCCCCCCTCCAAAACTTCAACATCCGTCACCACCAGCGGGTGCAATTCCACATCTATGCGCCATTTTTCACCCGGCGTAACAAGGTAGTACTCACCGTCCTCCTCCCGCCGCAAAATACTGGCAAACACACGAACCAGGGATTCTCGCTCGATTTTTCCACCATCGTGATACCAGCCGCCATCGGCGGTTATACGTATCGGAATATCGCCGGACAGGGGTGGATGCCACAGATGTAGCGGCGGTGATTCAAAGTTACGCCCCTTGCCCGCTTTCTCCTTAAGGTCCTGAAGTTGCTTATCCATGGCCATTCCTCTGGTGTCTGGTTCACCGCTGCGATATAACGGTGTGAATACAGAACTGACGGATTATATGATTAACTGGATTCGCACCGCCGTTGTCAACTGGCTCAAGCATAAAAGACCACTGCCGCAAACACCGCTCAGTGACTTCGAGCGCATAAGGCAGGAGGTCAAACCCTGTGATGTGATACTGGTTGAGGGACGTTCCCGGGTCAGTGAGGTCATTAAGCTGATCACCCAGAGCAGTTGGTCGCACGCCACGCTCTATATCGGACGGCTGCACGATATTGAGAACCCTCAACTGAAGGAAGCCCTGGGGCGCTACTATCAGGGCAACCTCGATAAACAGCTAATCATCGAAAGTGAATTGGGGCTGGGAACCGTGGTGCGAGCCCTGACGGTGTACGAGCGAGAGCACCTGCGTATTTGCCGGCCACGTGGCCTGGGGTTTAGTGACAGCCAGAAAGTTATTGGCTATGCCATCGGTCGTCTGGGAACCAGCTATGATGTCAGACAGGTCTTTGACCTGGCCCGCTTTCTGTTTCCGTGGTTTATCATGCCACGCCGCTGGCGTTCCAGCCTGTTCAGTGCACATCCGGGCAAGAGCACCCAGACAGTATGCTCCACCATGATTGCGGAGGCCTTTGGACATATACAGTTTCCCGTCCTGCCACTGGTCAAGCGAATCCGGGAAGACAAGGTTCAGTTGTTTATGCGCAACCCGAAGCTGTGTACGCCCAGTGACTTCGATTATTCACCCTACTTCGACATTATCAAGTACCCGTTCCTGGACTTCCACCATCACGCAGATCAGCGGCTCCTGCCCTGGCAGGGGACCGCCAGGTTGAGTGAAGAAGAACGGGGCCTGTATATGAGCACCGACCCGGACACCGGTATCCTTTACGACGACACGCTGTAGCTAGCAGGCGCAGTCACCGATCAGGCGGACGTTTATTACACCCTCCAGTTTGCACATTTTATCCAGCACATCGTCGGCAATATGCGTGCTGATATCGATCAGGTTATAGGCCACTTCATCGCGGCTCTTGTTGAGCATATCGATGACATTAATATTCTCGTCCGCCAGAATTGACAGTACACTGCCCAGAATTCTGGGAATGTTCTCATTGGTCACGGACAGACGACAGCCACTGACACGCTCCAATTGCAGTGCGGGGAAATTCACCGAGTTGCGTATATTGCCGTTCTCAAGAAAGTCTCGCAGCTGATCCGCCACCATAATGGCGCAGTTGTCCTCTGCTTCATCTGTGCTCGCGCCGATATGTGGCGTCAGAATCACATTGTCCCTGCCTATCAGTGCCGGTGCCGGAAAATCCGCTATGTACTTACGCAGGTTACCATCATCGAGAGCCTGCAGGACAGCCGCCTCATCGACAATCTCCTGCCGCGCAAAATTCAGCAGACAGGTGTCGGGACGCATGGCGTTGAGCAACTCGCCGCTGACAAGGCCGCGAGTGGAGTCCAGTACCGGCAGGTGTAAGCTGATGTAATCGCAACCTGCGAACAGGGCAGACAATGTGTCTGCCTTGCGTACTTCACTGGAAAGGCGCCAGGCGGCTTCTACCGATAGCGCCGGGTCGTAGCCGACCACGTTCATGCCAAAAGTCAGGGCCATTTCTGCGACCATTGAGCCTATGGCTCCCAGCCCTACCACACCGAGGGTCTTGCCCACCAACTCACTGCCCTTGAACTGCTTTTTCTGTGCTTCAAGTGTTTTGTTCAGCTCTACCTCGTCCTGCATAGAACTGAGGGAGTCGACGTAGTTTATACCCTCTATAACCCCGCGAGAACCCAGCAGCAACCCGGTTGCCACCAGTTCTTTCACCGCGTTGGCATTGGCGCCGGGAGAATTGAACACGGGAATGCCGCGCTTTGTGCATGCAGCCACCGGAATATTGTTAACACCTGCGCCGGCCCGTGCAATTGCCAGAACCGAATCAGCTATTTCCGCCATCTGCAGCTTGTGACTGCGCAGTAAAATAGCATCCGGATGGAGAAATTCACTGGCTAATTCATAACAATCACGAGGCAGGCGCTCCAGCCCCTTAATCGATATCTGGTTGAGTGTCAGTACTTGTCTGGCCATGTTTACCCCTAAATCTACAGTACCGTTATGTCAGCGTTATCGCGCAAGCTGCGCTGGAATTCAGTATTCACCAGGTTGCTGTATTCAGCACTCACCTGTCGCTGCAGCAGCTGTTGCTCTGTCTCCGTCAACTGGTCGTATTGCCCCGCGTTGACGCGCACCAATTCAAACACCTGGGCATCACCTGTGGCTGTCACTACGAATTCTGATGCCCCCTGCTCTGTTGTGGGCACGGGTAATTCAAAAGCCCGTTGCAACACACCACGTGGCACCGTGGTATTGCTCCGGCCGGCGCCCAACTCGACTTGCCACTCATAGCCTTCACGCAGCGCAATCTGCTCCACGGTCATGCCGGATCGCAGTTGTTGCACGGCGCCTTCAGCGGCGGCCGTCACCGCGTCGCGGGCGTTATTGTCCGTAATGATCGCTACGATTTCATCCCGCACCAATTCCAGTGCTTTCACCTCTGGTTTGCGGTGCTGGCGCACCCGCAGCACCACAAACTGGTCACCACCGAGTTCAATAACCTCGCTGTTGTGGCCGGCGCCCAGAACCTCTTCTGAGAATGTGGCTGCCAGCAGCGACGGATTGGCAAACAAACCGTTGGCGTGAGAACGAGTAATGTCCGTCATTTGTTCGACCGTTAAATCCAATTCAGCGGCGGGAGCATCTAAATCCTCCGCATTAAAAGACAGATCTCTCAAAGATTCTACCGTGCGCAGCAAGATGACCCGCGCCTCTTCCGCCTGCAGTGTGTTCTGCAACTGGCCGCGCATTTCCTCCAGGCTGGGAACTTCGCCCTCACGGCGCTCGGTGACGATTATCAGGTGGGTACCCGCGTCAGTCTGTACCGGTGAGGACACGACATTGAGTTCCAGTTGAGCAATCACCAGTTCCATCTCCTCGGGAAAAGCGTCACCACTGGAATATCCAAGATCTCCGCCATTACCGGCGGAGCCTATATCATCAGAAAACTTCCCGGCTACTTCAGTAAAATCCAAACCCGCCGCCAGTTGTGCCTGTGCATCTGCAATCCGTTGCTCCAGGTCGCCATCGGCGTCTGTCTCAAACAGGATATGGGAAACACGATTATCGGTCTGGAACTGATAGTCCTGCTTTGCCAGTTCGTAGGCCTCCTCTATCGTGCTCTCTTGTACCGGCTGCAGGAATGCGTCCAGAGACAACTCGATATAGTCCAGGTCCACCGATTCCCGGGTACGAAAATCGGATTGGTTCTCCGTGTACCAGGCTTCGATTTGTGCTGCATCGATATCGATGGCC
>QNFS01000112.1 GCA_003646415.1 Gammaproteobacteria bacterium | reverse complement strand
GTTATACGATCAACCAACCCTGCGTACCGCTCCTTGATCTTTGGAATTATAGTATCCGGCTCACCGACGACGGCAAAGGTGTTGAGCATGTCGTCATCAATCAGGGAGCCCATTTCCGCCCATTCATCACGTTTTGACATGGCATTGAGCTCCGGCTGCAGGCGTTCCCAGCCATGTGTTTCCAGTACCCGGCGGTAAGCCGGTGTGGAGGAGTAGAAGGCGATCCGTTCCCGGATAGATTTATCACAGAGGTCAAATTCTTCCTCAGTCTGGCCAGAGACAATGAATACCGGGTATGACAATTCGAAACCGGAGCGGTCCAGTCCCCGGTGTGCCAGTCCTTTTTCTATGATGGGCAGGGTATGTTCTTTCAGGTATTTTGCGGACGTCAGCGGGTGTACCAGCATGCCGTCACAGAGGTCTCCTGCGACCTGGGTCATCAATGGGCCAACAGCAGCAATAAAAACGCGTGGTGGCCCATGTTGGGTGACCGTCGGCGTGAATACCGGGGTCATTAACGTATGGGAGTAAAATTCACCACGAAAATTCAGTGGCTCACCATCATACCAATTGGCCCAGATGGCCCGCAGGGCCAATATCATTTCGCGCATCCGTGAGGCCGGTTTAGACCAGGGCATGGAAAATCGTTTTTCGATATGAGCCCGAACCTGGGAACCCAGCCCCAGAATAAAGCGGCCTTCAGAGTAACCATTTAAATCATTGCCAATAGCGGCGATATTCATAGGATTACGGGCGAAGGCGACTGCAATTGCCGTTATCAGGTCGATATCCTGGCTATGTTCGGCAGCCAGCACTAATGGAAGAAATGGGTCATGGCCGGTTTCAACTGATTGCGCACCCGTGAAACCTGCTTCTGCCAGATAACGGATTTGATCTGTAACCTTTCCCATCCCCATGGGTAATTCACCATCTACTTTCATATTGTTACTCCCGGTGTTTGCCTGTTGTGATTTTAAACTGTAATCAGTACTCTAACCATACAACACCCCCGGCTCCTCTGCACCAGTCTTTCAACAGCCCGTGTGTCATGGGTTTCGATACATACAAATCTGGCCAGAAAATCTAACGGCTAGAACTCGCCTTCGGCTCCTCTTTTATGTGATTCTGATAAGTCCCGCAACTGATAAAGCTGGTATTGCAATGCTGGCCCTGTATGTATTTTAATGGGCCCCCTATGCGAAAACGTACAACATGATAAGGATTATAAATATGGCTGAATTTCTCTGGGATACCCTGATCCAGGATGCGCTGGTTTTTGATGGTACCGGCAACAAGCCCCAGCAGGTTGATCTTGCCATAAAAGACGGCAAGGTGGTTGCCCGGGGCTCTGTCCTGGCCCCCGAGATGGCAGCCGAGGTCATCGATGCCAGGGGTAAATGGTTAACCCCGGGGTTGCTGGATATCCACACCCACCTGGATATTGAAGTGGACGTGGAGCCTGGTTTGCCGGAGGCGGTTCGCCATGGCACCACCACGGTGTTAATCGGCAACTGTAGCATGGGCACCTGTTTCGGCAGGCAACAGCAGGAAGGACAGGACCCCATTGTCGATTGTTTCACTCGGGTAGAAAACATTCCCAAAGAGGTTCTCGTCAAATGTACGGAGAAAATTACCTGGGACAATACCGCGGACTACATGGACCACTTCGCGGACATACCGCTGGGCCCCAACGTCGCAAGCTTTGTTCCGCACTCGATGTTGCGTATTGAGGTGATGGGCCTGCAGGATTCGATCAGCCGCGCACCCACGCAAGCGGAACTCAACAAGATGTGCGAACTGCTGGGAAGGGCGCTGGATGAGGGCTATATGGGGCTGAGTACAGACGGGCTGCCCTTTCACTATCTCGCCAATGAACCCAACAAGGATAAGCGAATTCCCACGCAGTTCGCCAGTTACAAAGAAATGAAGCAGCTGCTGAAGGTGGTGCGTGACAAGGACAAAGTATGGCAGACCACGCCCATCATTGAAAAACGCATAAAGGCCTTCAAATACTTTTCACTGACCAGTGGCCTCCTGCACGGCAAGCCACTGAAAACTTCAGCCCTTTCTGCCCTGGAGTTCGCACTGATGCCGAAAGGCTCCAATGCCTTTCTTGGCTTCGCCAGGCTGATGAACAGCAAGTTGTTCAAGGGCAATATTCACTTCCAGGCACTGGGTACCAATTTCCGCGTATGGGCCGATGGTATAGTCAGCCCGCTGTACGAGGAACTTCCTTCCACCTGCCAGTTGATTGCCAAAGAGTACGACGATAGGGAAGGGCGCATGGCCCTGTTGCATGACCCGGCCTGGGTGGAACAGTTTCATCATGACTGGAGTGCAGGGCGCAGCGGCTGGAACCTCTCCCATCTCAAGACAAAACTTGGTGTGCCTGACAGCCTTGTGGTCCGTGAATTCGACATGCTGGTGTTTGACGGGGCGCCGGTCACCGAATGGGACGGCGAGAGCTTTCAGCAGGTCTTTGACCGCCTTGAGCGATTTCAGGCGGGTGACGCCTCCCAGTCGCGCAGCGAGGCCGAAGAAGAGGCCTTCACCAGGTTTCCAAGCCCCATAGGTAACGATGCTGAGTTCATGTTGTCGATGATACGCGAATACGACAAGGGTTTCCGCTATTGGGTGGATATCGGCAATGTTGGTAACCGGGCGACGCTGGATCTGCTGTTACACGAAAATACCATGCCGGGTTTTAACGACTCCGGTGCCCACATTACCAACATGGCCTTTTTTGATGGCAACCTGGGTTCACTGAAACGGGCCCAGGAGCGTGACCTGGCAACGGTGGCGCGCGTAGTGCAGCGGCTGACCTCTGAACCGGCGGAATTTTTTGGCCTGGATGTTGGCACGCTGGAGATCGGTGCGCAGGCGGACCTGGTATTAATTGACCCTGAAGCGCTGGCGGCGTATGAATGCGATCCCAACAGACACTTCCAATACCGGGAAATATTTAACCACAAACAAATGGTAAACCGCTCTGATGGCGTGGTGGCCAGGGTATTAATTAATGGTAAAACCGTCTGGGAAGGTACTGGCTTTGCTGAAAATTACGGAACCGAAACTATTGGTCGAGCCATCAGGGCGATAGGATCCGCAGCAACCATTTGACTGTCTTCGAATCGGGCCGTTTAAAGTGGAATTCACCTGTCGGGTCTCAGGTCGCCGCCAGGCCCGGCCGCCTGCATCTGGCCGGATACTGGCTGGTGGGCAAATTGCTGCGCCAGCACCTCGCCCCTGAATCTAATAAATCTCCATAGAGCACGTTATTAAGATGCCCAGGCTTCCTCATAAAGAGCGGCCATTTCCCGAACTGTCGGCACTCGAGGGTTATTGCTCGGTGAACCCGAGGCAAGGGCTTGTTCGCCCATTGTTGTTAACAGGGAAAAATACTTTTCTTCATCGATGCCATAATCTTTAGGTGACGGCACTTTGAGATCTTTATTAAGCTGGTGTAATTCGGCCAGTAGATTATTAACGGCTATTTCGGTGTCGGTACTTTGATCGGCAAGACCCATTGCACGGGCGCAGTCTGCATAACGACCCATCGCCGCACCTGCGGAAAACGCGGTGATAGTTGGCAGTAACATGGCATTACTAAGGCCATGGGCAACGTGAAAAAATGCGCCGATGGGCCGGCTCATGCCATGAACCAGACAGACTGAGGCATTTGAAAATGCCATGCCGGCCTGGGTGGCTGCCAGCATCATGGATTCCCGTGCAGCGGTGTTATCCGGCTCACCACAAGCGCTGCGAATGTTGCGTGCTATCAGGCCCATGGCGGACAGTGCCAGGGTGTCGGTAAAGGGATTGTGCCTGGCACTGACGTAGGCCTCAATAGCGTGGGTCAAGCTGTCGATGCCGGTATCTGCGGTGGTGCGGTAGGGCACACTGAAGGTGAGTTCGTAGTCAACGATGGCAGCTGAAGGTAAGCACCCAAGCCCCATAATAAGCATTTTTTCATCGTTGGATTTATCTGTGATGACAGTGACTTTCGTTACTTCGGAACCGGTACCGGCGGTAGTTGGAATGGCAATGACGGGTAGCCCGGGTTCATTGACCTGGTGGGGCACTTTGTAATCCTGAATTTGGCCGCCACCGCTGGCAAGTACTGTCATGGCTTTCGCGGTATCGATGGGGCTACCACCACCCAGTGCAATGACACAGTCAAAGTCGCCGCTGTTAATAATCTCAGCACCGGCAATAATCACGTCGTCAGTTGGCTCGGGAACCGTGTCAGCGAACATGCTCCAGTTTATATCAGCGCTTTTAAGTACATCAGTCACGTGGGCGACTTTGCCACTATCGCGCATAAAGGGATCGGTTACTAACAAAGGCTTGCAGCAGCCAAGTTTGTTCATCACATCTGCGATCTCACCGACCGCGCCACCACCGATCAGCATAATTCGCGGTGTGGTTATGGTCGCAAGCATGAAGTGTCTCCAGGAGAGTTGCCGTGCAAAGTCAGTCTTGGACTGGTCGAAGAGTTCAATAACAAAACCCTGATTCTACAGCATATGGCTCATGGCTATGGTGCTCACGGTGGCGATGGTTGGGGGCCAGGGCGCCATGATATCGGCGCCGGCGGATGCTGTCAGTACACCGGGTGCGCTTCGAGGCGGTCGTTGACCATCACCACAACCAGCCGTGAAAAGCAGGGCATGCAGTAAACGCGATCCCCCTGACGCAGATTACGGCTTGAGCGCACAATTACCATACACACTGGGCACTGCACCTCATTAGGCGCCAGTGAGTCGCCTTCGCCGCCAAACCGCCGATAGAATTTGCGATATTTCTTCGGCACCTCGTTGAAGCCGGTTTCTTCCAGTACATAACGCTGGTGCGGTTTTTCCTGACCCGCCTGCTCATCGGTGCTTTCTTTCTGCAGTGGATCGTTCACAGTCGCCATTGATCAAGCCTTGCCTGTCATTGGTAGAGCCTTCAAGCCGCCTTCGGTTTGGGTGGTGACTGGTATTCCAGGCCGATTCTTCCCAGGCGCACCTTGAACTCCTTGAGCACCGTGTCTGCCAATACTTTTTCCATCTCTTCGGGTTCCGCTACCGACAGGTCAGCACCGTGCCAGACAGCGGCACCTCCGTCGCTTTCACCAGAGCCGAGAATCCGTCTGGATTCTTCCAGGGTTTCCGCGCGATCGCTGAAGGAATCGGCAAAGGTGGCAAGCATGTGATAGGTCATATCCTTCTGCATCTGCTCGATCTCGGGCTTGCGGTTGGGATACTGTGTGATCAGCGCACCGATGCGATTCTCACCGAAACCCACGTGACGGCGCTCGTCGGCGATTGTGCCGGACAGAATGTGGGCTAACTTGGTGTTGCTGGTCTGGCTTATCGCCTGCAGCATTTCAAATACCGAGAACGCCATGCCTTCCAGTACGATGTTCTGACCCACCACGCCGGCAACGAAATCACCCTTGTCCACTTTCTCGAGTAGTACCTCGGCGAACTTCACCAGGTTCGGGTTGCCGTACTGTTGCAAAGTGCTCTCCAGGTCGTCGTCCTTTATGCCCAGGTCGTACAGACGCTGGGTGAAGATTTCAACATGTCGCGCTTCATCCAGGGTCTGGGTGGCGAGAAAATGCTTGCTGGCGTAATCCGGGGCGCAATTGATCAGGCCCGACGATGCGGCCAGGGCGCAACGCTCTCCCAGGACCAGTTGGGTGGTGGTCCTGATGGCGTCCTCGCGCAACACGTCATTATCGAGGAAGGCATCAGGCTCTTCTTCGCCTGGTGCGTGGCCGTACTCGGTGTCCATGAGGTATCCCTGAGGACAGCTCTCCAGCCAGGTTTGAATAGAATAGGCACTGAGGAAATTGCTCATAAGAATGTGCTCCCTGCTAGTACTACTTTAGTATGTTTACTGAAGTTCCGTGCATTTTGGGCCGCGTCAGGTTTTTCAACAAGGTTCATTGTGGCCACATGGTCGGTCAATTATGGCCACTCGCCCAAATAATTGATCCAGGTCAATTAGTGCGTGTTGATCAGGGCGGTTGGTGCTATCAATCGAAGTCCCTGCCTCTCTGGGGTGACACGATGAGTGACGAGGTACACTAGGGAGAGTGTGAGTAAGGGGCTGGAGATGGTTTCTGCTTTGAAATTAAGCTAATCATCCGTAAGTGGCCGATTGGCTTAATGCGCAACCGTATCTGACATTTCCAGAAGCCTGTTAATGGCACGAAGTATTTGTCTTCTCTGTAAAATAAATTGTCGTCGCCGTCCACCTAATTGATGCCAGAGTACTGTATACCGAATTCCCGCAAATAGGAGGGCTCGTATCTTAACCGTGATATACGGGCTCTGTAAAAGGTGAGCATCTCCACTTACCTGGAATTTGCCAGGCAATTTGCTTATGGTTTGTCGGTAGATACCTGCCAACTCGTGAATCACGGCGTCATCAATAAGCAGTTCTTCCTGCTGGGCCCTGGACCTTGGTTCCAAGGCTGATTGAATGCTATCAAGCATTTCATTTTGTTCCGCTAACTGTCTCTCAAGGCGGGTCATACTTAAAACGTATTGCATTATCTCGTCGTTATTAAAAATTCCAGTAAGCCTGGAAAATATATCGAAGAGTATGTGCAGGCTGGCTTTTAGATTTTTTGGCGCCCCGACGATTTCCTGGACAGATGTTGGTTCAAGAACAAAGACGCCTTTTAAGCAATTGCTCAGTTCCTCTTGACTTACTTTACCCTCATAGGCAATTTGCTTCGCCAGGTGTGCAGATTGAACGACGCCAGCCAACGCCATCACTTGGTTTTCAAGAATATCCAAAAATGGCTCCCCCAATGAAAAAATATCTCTATGACAGCTGCCTCGAAACTATCATACATGAATCGCACCGGGTATTCCGGAGACTCATTTGTTTGAGTCATGCCACCATGGCCGACTCTTCCAGTTGACGATAATACGCCATTTCCAACTCCGCCGGGGGGATGTTGCCAATAGGCTCCAATAGCCGGCGGTGAATGAACCAGTCAACCCATTCCAGGGTCGCATGAATACCATTGTTCAGGCGTTGGCACTGGCTAAGGATGCCGGGGTGGGTGCTGAAAAGGCGTTGGCGTTGGTCAACTGGAGCAGCGAAAATCCCTAACCCGGATTTCATTGTGTGGGTTGTCCCGCTACTGCAAACTATTATTTTTTAAAAAATAATTAGTTACAGTTAAATAGTGGCGGTGGGCTAAGGATTTGAACCTTAGGAGGGGACAAACCCTCAACGGTTTTCAAGACCGCCGCTTTCGACCACTCAGCCAGCCCACCGGAAACTTGTCATGTTGCTCGCCGCGTTATGCGAGCGGCCCTCTGTGCGAGGAAAACGCGATTATACAGTTCTGCAAATTGGACACAAGAGGTTGCAGTGCCTCCTGTGTCCAATGCGCTATGTCTACGCGGGGCTAACCGGTAGCTTCGGCCATATCGGGCTCTTGCAGAGGGCCGCGGGGGTCATTGCTGGCCCGGGGAACAGTGTGACCACTTGGTGTGACCGGCAGTGCCGGAGAATCACCGAACAGTACTGGATGGGTCGTGGTAATTTCCACCACACTTACTGGCTGGGCATTGACTCGTGGATCGTTACAGGCCCGCCCGTCAGCGGTGATACCGTTGGTTGAGCCTGCCTCTTCGATGGCTTCTTCCTGGGCTGCCGGTACAGGCTCTGGTTCCACCGGTGCGGGTGTTTCTTCTTCGGCCACTTCGGCCACTTCAGCCACTTCAGGCACTTCGGTTACTTCAGCAACTTCAGCAACAGCTGCAGCTTCCTCGGTCTGTGTGACCTCAGCAACGTCAGACACCGCTTGTACTTCTTCGTCTGCTGGCAGTGCCTTCTCACTGACAATCTCTGCAGAGGCAGATTCAGGTGTCTGCGCTGTCGGCACGATGGAAACGCCTGCTACCGCGGTGCTGACAGCTTCTACCACTGGCGTCTCTACAGCAGTCTCCAGAGCTTCCACGGTATTTTCTGTGGTGCCAGCCTGGGCCGTTACAGCGGTTTCGGTATCGGGCCTGCGATTGCGACGGCGACGCTGTGGCTGCCCACGCTTCATATCATTGGGGCGTTTACGCGGCTTGTCGCCACTGT
>QNFS01000111.1 GCA_003646415.1 Gammaproteobacteria bacterium | reverse complement strand
CCCTTGAGCAGGAAGCGGTAGACCACAGGTTTGAGCCCCAGCACCAAAGCGGCCAAAATCAAGGTGGGAGCTAACACCTGATTGAGCACAGCCAGGTTGAATTGTGCACCCACCGAGAAGAAGAACAGGATCAGGAAGAAATCCCGCAGGGGTTTCAGGTTGACCGCGATATATTGCGAGATAGGGCTGGTGGCGATGGTGATACCGGCGATAAAGGCGCCAATTTCCTCCGATAAGCCCAGGGCATTAGCAGCCTCCGCCAGGCCCAGGCACCAACCGATCGCCAGCAGGAAAATATACTCGTGAAAATGGTCAAAGCGCGTAATCAGGGGTAGCAGGACATAGCGCACAATGAGCAAGGCACCGCCCGCCAGGAGGGGCAGGCTCAGCAGCGACAGGGCGAGACCCTTGCCCATCATGTCGGAACTACCGGATGATGCATTTAACAGAATCATCAACACAATAATTGCCAGCAGGTCCTGTAGCAGTAGCAGGCCTATCATCAGCTCGCCGATATGGCGGTGGTGCAATACTGTCGTAGGCAACAGTTTGATGCCGATAATAGTGGAGGAAAACATCATCGCGGCGCCAACGATCAAGGAGTCCATGGTCGTGTAGCCAAACAGTGACGCCACCGCAAAACCTGTCCCCAGAAATATCGCAGAACTGAACATTGCCACTACTGTGGACTTGCGCAGGGTTGCCCAAAGGGCCTGGGGCTGCATATCCAGACCCAACAGGAATAACAGAAAAATGATGCCGATGTGACCAATGTCCGACAACAGGTTGAGATCTGTCACCAGGGATAGCCCGTAGGGGCCGATACAGACGCCCAGGGCGATATAGGCGATAATTAGCGGCTGGCGGGTATACAGGGCCACGGAGGCGAAAATCGCCGCCCCGGTGAAGATAAGAAAGAATGAAAAGGTAACACTACTGAGTTCCATACACTGCGTTTTCCCGGTGCGCTTGTATGGAGTTTAAACAAGCAGGTGCGCCTCGTCACGGTTATTAACGCATTCGGGGAGCTTGGCTGCGCCTTATACCCGCCGGCGAAACAGGGGCAGAGGCTGGTCGATAGATACCTGGTAGTGTTCGCTGAAGTCCGCCAGGCTCGCCAGTGATTCTTCCAGCAACGATTCATCGGCCATTTGGAAAGCATCAAACCCGCAGCGCTGCAGGTAAGTCAGCTGATCCCGGATAAAGTGGCCTGTGGCGCGCAGTTCCCCGCCGTAGCCTCGCTCACGCAGTTCGCGTGCATAGGAGAACCCGCGTCCATCGGTAAATACCGGGAAATCAACCGCCACCAGGGCAATCTTCTTCAAAAAGCTGAACAGGGGAGCGGGTGACTGGCCGGGATCTATTTGCACGGCACTGCCGGTCTTGTCTTCCAGTTCCAGCCACTGGTCAAGGCTATAGATTTGTTCGCTTGGCGGGCTGGGGCTTTCCGGGTCTACCGGCAACCAAACATCCTCAACAATACCGCCGTTTTTAATTAGCCTTGGCATATACGCGCTCCTTGAAAGGGTCAATGCCGACGCGGCGGTAGGTATCGAGAAAACTTTCCTGTTCTGCGCGCAGTGTCACATAGGTCGACAGAATCTTGTCTACCACATCCGGCATGTCCTCCTGCTTGAAGGACGGGCCCAGGATCTTGCCAATCGACGCATCCTTGCCCTGGCTGCCGCCCAGACAGACCTGGTAGAACTCCTGGCCTTTTTTGTCCACGCCAAGAATACCGATATGACCGATATGATGGTGACCGCAGGCATTCATGCAACCGCTGATATTGAGCTCCAGTGGCCCCAGGTCATAGAGGTAATCCAGATCCTCGAAGCGCACCTGTATGGCTTGTGCCACCGGCAGGGATTTGGCATTTGCCAGGGAACAGTAATCTCCGCCAGGACAGCAAATCATGTCGGTGATGTAACCGATATTCGGTGTGGCCAGGCCGCCGGCTTGCAGCCCCTGCCACAGATCGTACAACCGGTCCATTTGCACATCCGCCAGCACCAGGTTCTGCTGGTGGGTACTGCGGATTTCGCCAAAGGCGTACCGGTCGGCCAGGTTGGCCACCAGTTCCAGTTGCTCATCGGTAATGTCGCCGGGAACGAATCCACTGGCCTTGAGCGAAATGTTGACGATGCGATAGCCCGGCACCCGATGGTCATTGGTATTGCGCTTGATCCAGTTGCCGAAAATCGGGTCATTCACACACTGCTCATCCAGTTGGGAAATGGCGGCATCGCCATCCAGCTTTTGGTAATCGGGGTCGGTAAAGAATGATTGGGCGCGGGTGATCTCTTCATCGGTAAGCGTGGACGGGCCATCTTTGAGGGCTGCCCACTCCAGCTCCACGGCTTCGCGGAACGCGTCAACGCCCATGGCCTTGACCAGGATCTTGATGCGGGCCTTGTACTTGTTGTCGCGACGCCCATTCTGGTTGTACACCCGCAGTATCGCTTCCAGGTAAGTAAGCAGGTGTTTTTTGTGTAGCCACTCACACACTACCGAGCCAATAACCGGAGTGCGCCCCAGGCCACCACCGGCCAGCATTTTCAGCCCGATTTCACCCCGGGTGTTGGCAACCAGCTCGACACCAATATCGTGGGCGGCAATAGCGGCCCGGTCTTGTGTGGTGCCACACACCGCGATCTTGAATTTGCGCGGCAAAAAAGCAAATTCCGGGTGCAGGGTGGACCACTGGCGGATGATTTCACAATAGGGGCGGGGGTCTTCCAGTTCGTCGCGGGCAACCCCGGCGAACTGGTCGGTGGTGGTATTGCGGATACAATTGCCGCTGGTCTGGATGGCATGCATTTGCACTGTGGCGAGCTCTGCCAGGATGTCGGGCACTTCTGCCAGTTGGGGCCAGTTCAGCTGCACATTCTGGCGGGTGCTGATATGTGCGTAACCCTTGTCGTAGACCCGGGTAATTTCAGCCAGCTTGCGCAGCTGGGTGCTATTCATCAGGCCGTAGGGCACAGCGATACGCATCATGGGCGCCAGTCGCTGGATATAGAGGCCATTTTGCAGGCGCAGGGGCAAAAACTCGGCTTCGGTCAGTTCTCCTGCCAGGAACCGGTCGGTCTGGCCGCGGTACTGGGCGACACGCTCATCGACTATTTTCTGGTCGTACTGGTCGTAAACGTACATCTACAGATCCTGTTTCTGTGTTGTTGTGATGTTATAGAATAAAATGAGGCGACACCTTAGCAGAAAATACGCGGCTACATGTAGGTAGTCTGCCTGGAAAGAATAGTTGCAAAGTTCCAACCTGGTCACTCATCACACAATCCCTGTTCAATAATCAAGGTTGGGGCGCAACCAGCGTTCCATGGTGGTTACAGATTCACCCTTGCGCTGCGCCAGATCTTCCACCTGGTCGCGGCCGATTTTGCCAACGGCAAAGTAGTGGGATTGTGGGTGAGCGTAGTAAAAACCGCTAACCGCCGCCGCCGGGCTCATGGCATAGCTGTCGGACAGGCTGACGCCGCAGGTAGCGGTGGCGTCCAATAGCTCAAATAGTGTGGCTTTTTCAGTGTGGTCGGGGCAGGCTGGATAACCCGGTGCCGGGCGAATACCGCGATAGCGCTCGCGAATCAACTCCCGGGTGCTGAGTTGCTCGCCGGCGTCATAGCCCCACAGCTCTATCCGTACCAGGCGGTGCAGGTATTCCGCGAAGGATTCCGCCAGGCGATCCGCCAGGGCCTTGAGCATAATACTGCTGTAATCGTCGTGCTCGGCTTCAAACCGGCGAGTCAGTTCGTCAATGCCGTGACCCGTGGTAACACAGAATCCCCCAATGTAATCTGCCACACCGCTGTCGGGCGGTGCGATAAAATCCGCCAGGCTGGCATTTGGTTTACCGTTGGGCTTTTCGGTCTGTTGCCGCAGGTGGTGCAAGGTGGCCCGCACCTCGCTGCGTGACTCGTCGGTATACACGGCGATGTCGTCCGCACCCACCCGCGCCGCCGGCCAGAAACCGATGGTGGCGCTGGCGGTCAGTAGTTTCTCATTGATGATGCGTTGCAGCATTGCCAGGGCGTCGCGATGCAACTCGCTGGCATGTTCCCCCACCACCTTGTCCTGCAGAATGTCGGGGTACTTGCCTGCCAGTTCCCAGGTGATAAAAAACGGGGTCCAGTCGATGGTGTCCACCAGCTCCTGCAGGGGGAAATCATCGAACACCCGGGTGCCGATAAAGGTAGGGCGGGGCGCCTCGTAGTTCTGCCAATCAAGTTGCGTGGCGCGTTCGGTAGCCTCAGCGTAACTCAGCTGCCTGCTGCGCGGTTTGCGCTTGGCCACTCGTTCGCGTACCTGCTGGTACTCCTCCTTGCGCTCTTGTACAAAGCTGGCCTTGTTGTCACTCATCAGCTGGGTGGCTACGGCGACACTGCGTGAGGCGTCCGGCACGTACACGGTCACATCCCGGTCATAATGTGGGTCGATCTTCACCGCGGTATGGGCCTTGGAGGTGGTGGCGCCGCCGATCATCAGGGGCACGGTAAAGCCCTCGCGCTGCATTTCGCCGGCCAGGTGTACCATTTCATCCAGCGACGGTGTGATCAGGCCGCTGAGGCCGATGATATCCACCTGTTCGTCCCGCGCGACTTGCAGAATCTTTTCACAGGGCACCATCACGCCCAGGTCTATGACCTCGAAGTTGTTGCACTGCAGTACCACGCCCACGATATTTTTGCCGATATCGTGGACATCGCCCTTTACTGTCGCCATGAGAATCTTGCCGTTGCTCAGGCTGCCGGTATCCTTTCCCTCTTCTATGTACGGTTGCAAATGGGCCACGGCCTGCTTCATCACGCGGGCGCTCTTTACCACCTGCGGCAGGAACATCTTGCCCTCGCCAAACAGGTCGCCGACCATGTTCATGCCATCCATCAGCGGACCTTCGATCACCTGTATCGGGCGATCGAATTGTAACCGGGCTTCCTCGGCGTCTGCCACCACCCAGGTGTTAATGCCTCTCACCAGGGCGTGCTCCAGGCGCTTGGCTACACCCTGCTCACGCCAGCTCAGGTCTTCCACCCGGCCCTCGCGGCCACCACTTTCGCGGTAGCCTTCAGCGACCTCCAGCAGGCGTTCGGTGCCGTCCTCACGGCGATTGAGAATGACATCTTCAACCGTCTCACGCAGGTCGTCGGGCAACTCATCATAAACGGCCAGCTGGCCGGCGTTGACAATGCCCATATCCATGCCGGCGCGAATGGCGTGGTACAGGAATACGGAGTGTATGGCCTCGCGTACCGCGTCGTTCCCCCGGAAAGAGAAAGACACATTGGATACCCCCCCGGATACCAGTGCCCCCGGCAGTTCTGCCTTGATGTAGTGTGTGGCCTCGATAAAGTCCACCGCGTAGTTGTTGTGCTCCTCGATCCCCGTGGCCACCGCAAAAATATTCGGGTCGAAGATGATGTCGTTGGGGTTGAAGTCCAGCTCGCCCAGCAGCAGGTCGTAGCAACGCTTGCAGATATCTTTGCGACGCTGCAGGTTGTCGGCCTGGCCCTCCTCGTCGAATGCCATCACCACCACAGCGGCGCCGTAGCGCTGGCACAGTCGCGCCTGCGCCAGGAATTCTTCTTCCCCGGCCTTGAGGCTGATGGAATTGACCACCGCTTTACCCTGTATGCACTTGAGCCCGGCTTCGATCACACTCCACCTGGAGGAGTCAACCATAATGGGCACACGGGATATGTCCGGCTCCGAGGCGATCAGGTTGAGAAAGGTCACCATGGCATTCTCGGCGTCCAGCATGCCTTCATCCATGTTGATATCGATAATCTGCGCGCCGTCTTCCACCTGGGTGCGCGCGACATCCAATGCCGCATCAAAGTTGTCTTCCAGAATTAATCGCTTGAACCTGGCGAACCCGGTGACGTTACAGCGCTCGCCGACATTCACAAACAGGCTGTCTGCTGTGATGTTGAATGGCTCCAGGCCACTGAGTCGGCAGGCGCGTTGGTGTTGTGGCAGAGGGCGGGGCGCCACGTCGTGTACCGCGTCGGCGATGGCTCGAATATGCGCGGGCGTGGTACCACAACAGCCCCCCGCAAGATTGAGGAAGCCGCGCTCGGCAAAACCCTTGAAATCCTCATACATAATCCCGGGGGTTTCATCAAACTCGCCAAAGGCGTTGGGCAGGCCGGCATTCAGGTGGGCACTGAAATAGCTGTCGGTTACGTTGGATAGCTCTTCGATAAAGGGCCGGATCTCGCTGTAGCGGCGACCGCAATTACTGCCCAGGATAAGCGGTTTCGCATGTGCCACCGCGTTCCAGAAGGCCTCAGGGTTCTGGCCGGACAGCACACGGCCGCTAATATCGGGAAAGGTCACCGAAATCATCAATGGCAGTATGTGCCCCAGTTCATCAAAGACTTCCTGTACGGCGAAGATAGCCGCTTTGGCGTTCAGGGTGTCGAAGATGGTCTCAATCAGCAGCAGGTCGACGCCACCGGCGATGAGGGCCCGGGTCGCTTCGGCATACCCCTGGCGCAGCTGGTCGAAGGTGATACTTCGTGCGGCCGGATTGTTCACATCAGGTGATATGGATGCTGTTTTAGGGGTTGGCCCCAGCACACCTGCGACAAAGCGTGGCTTCTGCGGTGTGCCCACTGCTGCTTCGTCGGCGACCTTGCGCGCGATTTGCGCCGCTGCCGTATTCAATTCAGCCGCCAGGTGGCCCAGTTGGTAATCGTCCTGCGCGACGGCCGTGCTATTGAAGGTGTTGGTCTCGATGATATCGGCACCGGCGTCCAGGAAATCCCGGTGGATTTTGGCGATCAGATCCGGCCGTGTCAGGCTCAGTAGATCGTTGTTACCCTTAAGGTCTGACCCGTGACCGGCAAAGCGCTCCCCACGGTAATCGGCTTCCTGCAGTTGCTCACTCTGGATCATGGTGCCCATGGCGCCATCGATCACCAGAATGCGTTGCTGCAGGGCCTGTTCCAGGGCCCCTGGGGGCTGTTTATCGACTGCCATGGGTACATTATCCATAATTAGTTGGGCCAAACCCGATCCCGACCGGTAAAAAAGCGCCGTATTCTAACAGATTGGGCGATACTTTGGAGACAGACCAGAGGCCTGTCTCACACTTTTGGGCGCAAGTTTGCTAGAATACCTGACTAATTTACTCGGAATGGATGGTCAAATGGTTACCATTACTGAATCGGCCCAGGAATACCTGGCGGAATTGCTGTCTAAACAGGAAGATGCCCTGGGTGTCAGGGTCTTTATAAACCAGGCCGGCACCCCCCGGGCGGAAACCTGTATCGCCTACTGCCGGGAAGGTGATCTGCAGGAAGGGGACGAGAAACGTGAGATGGAGAGCCTCACCGCCTGGTTTGACGCCCACAGCTTGCCCTACCTGGAAGATGCTCTGGTAGACTACTCCAAGGACCGCATGGGCGGCCAGCTGACCATCAAGGCGCCCAACGCCAAGATGCCGAGAGTCGGCGAGGATAGTTCGCTGGAAGATCGTATCAACTACGTTTTGTATAACGAGATCAATCCGGCACTGGCCGCTCACGGGGGCGAGGTCAGCCTGGTGGAAGTCACCGAGGACAAGTACGTGGTTTTAGAATTCGGCGGCGGCTGCCAGGGGTGCAGCGCCGTAGACCAGACCCTCAAAGGTGGCGTAGAAAAGACCCTGTTGGAGCAGTTACCCCAGCTCAAGGGTGTGCGCGATATGACGGATCACTCTGATACGTCGCAGGCGTACTACTAACCGCCGTCAGGGACTCTCCCTTTTGGTCGATGTGTTATTGCTTTTCTGATGCATGGCAGTTGATATCCGGTTGTTGTTTCAGCAATACCGCATTTTGCTACTATCGCCGTATGTCCTGACAGCGGTTAGCGTGATGCCATCTTACCCATCAGCTTCTCATGCATTTCTCGCAGGCACCGCTCGGTAGTTTCCCAGTCGATACATCCGTCCGTTACCGATACCCCGTACTCCAGTTCATCCAGATTGTCGGGGATTGATTGGTTACCGGCCTCCAGGTTGCTCTCTATCATCAACCCCACTACCGATTTGTTACCTGCCAGAATCTGATTGGTGATGTTCTGTGCCACCAGGGGCTGCAGTTCCGGTTGCTTGTTGGAATTGGCATGGCTGCAGTCCACCATGATGTTTTGGGGCAGCCCGGCTTTTTCCAGGGCGT
>QNFS01000110.1 GCA_003646415.1 Gammaproteobacteria bacterium | reverse complement strand
CCGTGCCGATATTGTGGAAAACCGCTATGTGGGTATGAAGGCGCGGGGCTGCTACGAAACACCCGGTGGCACCATTATGCTCAAGGCACACCGGGCCATCGAGTCCCTGACCCTGGACCGGGAAGTAACACACCTGAAAGACGAACTGATGCCGCGTTACGCCAGCCTGATCTACAACGGTTACTGGTGGTCACCGGAGCGCAAGATGCTGCAGGTTGCCATTGATGATTCCCAGACCGTGGTGAACGGTAAGGTGCGGCTCAAGCTGTACAAGGGTAATGTGATGGTTGTCGGGCGCCGGTCAGCTGACAGCCTGTTTGACGAGAGTATCGCAACCTTTGAAGACGATGCCGGCGCCTATAACCAGGCGGACGCGGAAGGTTTTATCAAGCTCAATGCCCTGCGTATGCGCATCGCCGCGAACAAGGGACGCTCGCCGCTGGAAGACTAGTGTTCCCCGGTCAGCGGCACAAAACGCACAGGCAATACCGATTGCCTGCTAATCTCTCCCGCATCATCTACTTCCACCAGCAGCAACTCCTGGGAACCGTGTTCTTTGCCCACGGGAATAACGAGTTTTCCGCCGGGCTTCAGCTGCTGTAGCAGGGGTGGAGGAATTTCCCCCGCCGCGGCGGTCACGATAATGCCATCGAAGGGGGCGTGCTGCGGCCAGCCGGCATAGCCGTCTCCGGCGCGCACCGTGACGTTGGTGTAGCCCAGTCGCTGCAGCACCTCGGCCGCGCCCTCGGCCAGTTCCTCGACAATCTCCACGCTGTAAATATGCTTCACCAGGTGGGCCAGCACCGCTGCCTGGTTGCCCTAGCCAGTGCCCACCTCCAGCACCACATCATCGGACTGCGGGTCCAGCAATTCAGTCATCAGGGCGACAATCAGGGGCTGGGAGATGGTCTGCCCGGCCTCGATTGGCAGGGGGGTGTTCTGGTAAGCCAGGTGGCGGTACTGCGGCAGCACAAACTCTTCCCGGGCGACCGCACCCATGGCGTCCAGCACCCTGGCACTCAACTGTGAGCGACCGGTGTAATCAGTCGAGTTGCGCACCGAATCCCGGATGGCGTCCAGCATGCCCTCCCGCTGCGGTGGTATCTCTGCCCTGCCTGAACCCGATGCTGTCATCAAAACCACCACTATTAACCAGACGAACCCTGAAAATTCCCGGTATCTCTTTGTCATGGCTTCAGTCTAGACTATTCTCACCGACTCCGCCTCAGGGTTTATACCAGATCGGCGAGGTGTAGGCTCGCTCCTGGGTGCTGGTTGGGGCGCCCTCGGGGATATCTATACCAAAGCGGAAGGCATCATAGGTGGACCAGCGCGGTGTGGGGATCTCCAGTACCCGGGCGTAGTAAAAGGCCTGATGTTTCGGGTTGAAATCCGGGTCTGACCACACGGTGCCCAACTCCGATGAGCCAATGGAATTGACCCAGGAGGCATTGGCGGCATTCACTGTATTGCCCACTGCCGGCAGCTTGCCATCACTACCGGGTTTGCGTTCACCCGACCACACCACGTCATAAACTTTCTCCTGCATTTGTTTGCCATCGTGCCAGCCCTTGACGATCTGGATGCGATCCAGGTTGGCACCGATGGGGTCGCGCAGGGCGAAGACCATAAAGCCTGGCGATTTTTTCATGCCGCCAGATGGCAGGGTGCCGCCCATGGGCACACCTTTGCTGTAACCTGCAAAAGCCGGTTGCCGGTTGTTCAGGTCCGCCAGGGTAAAGTTCCAGCCCCCGAACATGCGCACCATCATCCTGCTGCCAGTAGTGGCGTAGGTTTCCTTGCGCTCCATGGCGTCGAAGAGTGCCTCGCGGGTGTTTTCCCTGGCCCAGACGCCCGCCAGCCCCGAAGCGACCTGCTGCCAGCCCATGATGGTGCCGGCGTCGGTGGCCATGAAAGGGTGGGACATGCGCTCCGGGCCGGGCTCTGCACCGGAGTGCTTGCCAAAGAAATTGTCTTCCTGGGCGGTGGCCAGGGAGGTGTGACTGTCGGTGGCACCTATCATGCCGAACTGGTAGGGATTGGTGCCGAATTTTCTCTCCAGTTCCAGGCCCCGCTTCAGGCCTTCCCGGGCGTATTCACCAGCCAGCATCTTGTCCGTCTTGGCCTCGGAGACGTCCAGATTGCCGATATCCCAGGTTTCATAATTGGCGAATTCGTCGTTGGGTGACAGGAAGGGGTGCGTCTCGCCATCGCCCTTGATCTGGGTTGCCTCATACAGGGGCTCCCATTTGGCGCGGCGCTCTGCCCAGGTTTTGTCCAGGGCAACACCATCGCTTTGCTCTGCCATCGGGAACATAATGCCGTTGGACAAGTTGCCGTTGTGGGCGATGGCCAGTACGTTACCACCGGTCTTCTCCTCGTACCGCTCCAGCCAGGTCCACAAATCCCGTGGGGTGGTGCTGCCCTGGGGTGGGCTGGCGGTAAAAGGCACCATTTGCCCGCCCTTGTCTTCGCCGTCGCGATAGACTACCACCCGGTGCATATTGTTGCCGCGTACCAGGGAGGTCCATTCATAACCGATGAAGGCGGTAAAACGCCCGGGTTCATTGTAGCGCTCAGCGGCCTCCACCGTTTTGGCCCAGGCTTTTTTGTAGGGCTCTGAATCTGGCGTATAAACCAGCTCGGCTGGGAAATTGCCCTGGGAGAACAGGCCAATCAATTCCAGGGCCACGCCGACGCCCTGGCCGGCCTTGACGCGTTCGTACCAGTCCTTGCCTGTCGGGTCGGACAGGATGTGTGGTGCGCCGGCCAGCATATCCGGGAAAAAGCCCATATTGTCAGAGTGATCCGCCACCACCAGGAAATCCAGCGGGCGGGACAGGCGAGCCGGGCCACCGTTAGTGGATTCCACCTGTTCACCGCGGGCGAAGCGGTAGGCCTCATCCAGGCCCAGACGGTTGCCGAAGGCGCCGGCGTCCATGGAGATGTCTGTATGCAAGTGGGTATCACCCCAGTACACATTGGAGGCGAAATCGCGTCCTGCGTAGGGGGAATAGGCTGTGCCGGTGTAGGTGCTGGACAGGATCTGTTTATCCGGTGGCACCGGTACCTGGGCCTGCGTCTGTGTCCCCAGGCTGGCACCAGCCAGCAAGGCTGTCAGCAGGGTAGCTTTAACCGGGGCATGTTGCATTGGGAACTCCTTTATCGATCCGGGTGTTTTCTCTCATTTTGAAATAATAGGTGAAAGTGGCAAGATAACAAGTACTTACTTTTGTCGGTTGGGTCATTGTGGAGGTACACTGGGACCTCACTTGTGTTTCGCCGGTGATTGTATATTCTTGGCCGATCCTCACTCGCAGGAGTTTGTTACAATTCTTCGCTCGCTGGTCACCCTGTCACTTTTTCTGACATTACTTACCGTTATCCTCAGCGCCTATATTCGCCTGGCGGAGGTCGGAATTGGTTGTGCCGACTGGCCGGCATGTTATGCCCGGTTGAATCCGGACCTGGAGAAGAAGGGCGTCACTGTACTCACTGCTGGCGGGCGGAATATGGCGCATTACGGTGCGCGGGTTGCGCACCGGTATATCGCCAGTACCCTCGGTTTGTTTATTGTGGCGATTTTCGTCATCACCCTGTGCCAGGGCAAGGTGCGTGCCACCGGCCCGGGGGTGCCGCTTGCCATCTTTGGCATCACCGTATTTCTCTCCCTGCTGGGCTACTACACCCCGACACGCAGTAATCCACTGATTACCATGGGTAATCTGCTGGGTGGCATGGCGCTGCTGGGCTTGTTATGGTGGTTACTGCAGCGCGATACGGGTGGCGCGGTGAAACTGCCCGAGAAGGTCGATGGCTACCGGTCACTGGTGCGTGTTGCGTTGTGCCTGGTGACAGCGCAAATCGTGCTGGGGGGGTGGAGCAGCGCCAACTATGCCTCCGCCAGTTGCCCCGGCCTGCTGGCATGCAATGGGGCGGCTTTGATGATGGAACAGGCGGCCGATGTGTTCAATCCAATGCGCCAAATCGACCTGGACAGTTCCGGGCAGGCCCTACGGACCGACTCCCTGGGCTTGCTCAGCATGGCGCATCGTTTGTTCGCCCTGCTCACAGCGGCCTATCTGGCCTGGATGGTGCGCAAACTGAGACGGGAACCGATGCTGGCCACTACGCTATTGGTCCTGTCCGTGTTTTCCGTCAGCCAGATCATGGTCGGGGTCGGTATGATCTACTTACAATTGCCTCTGCTGATGGTGACGCTACACAATGCGCTCGCCGCGGGGCTGCTGCTGAGCAGTATCAATCTGCTGCATCGACTGACTCCCGCAATAAAGTCTCCACTTCCTGGCTGACCGCGGCCACATCGGCCAGGTTGAAGCTGAGCCCGGAGAAGCGAATCCTGCCCCGCCGATCTATGATGAAGTGGGTTGGAAAACCGGGTACGCGGTACAGCTTGCTCACCATGCGTCCTGTGTCTTGCACCAGGGGGAAGGGCAGGTCGTGATCCTCGGCAAATTGCCGCGCCGCTGAGATATCTTCTTCCACGTTGATGCCTATTACCTGCAGGCCGGCTTCTCTGTGGCGCTGCCACAATTGCGCCAGGTAGGGCATTTCCTGGCGGCAGGGTTCGCACCAGGAGGCCCAAAAAGTCAGATACACCACGTCACCCCGGTAGTCCTCAAGAGACAGGCTGTCAGTGGAGTTGAGCAGCGGCAGGGTAAAGGCTTTTGCTTCGTGCGCATCGAAACGCTGCTCGCCACAGGCTGCCACCAGCGCTATCCCCAGCGCCGCTCCCAGCAATAACAATCCCCGTTGCCAGGCCCTCATACCATTTTTCTTGTTGCGAATCATTGCCTTGTTACTCCACTTGCTGCACCATCCCCCTGAAGCAAAAAACAGGGGAACTGTTGTGCAAATCATTCTCTTTACGGCGGTCGGTATTGTGCTCTACGTGGTTACTGGCCAGCTACTGACCATGCTGGAAAAGATGCACGGTAACCCCCTGCCGCAACGTAATATCATTTTCTTTGTGATCATCCTGGCACTGTCACTGCCGACCTTCAGTTTGATGCGCAGCTTGTTTGGGTCGGATGAGGGCCCGCAGCACGACTACCAGGAACAGCAGGCCACCGATGGAGGAAACCAGTCCCCCGAATCCCATTAGGCCCATACCCAGCACTCGCTCGATGGAATCCAGGCCCTGCTGCGCCCCAGCCACCTTGCGCTGTACGCCGTAACCGCCAGACC
The DNA here is from genome assembly GCA_003646415.1 of Gammaproteobacteria bacterium. Classification (GTDB taxonomy): domain Bacteria; phylum Pseudomonadota; class Gammaproteobacteria; order Pseudomonadales; family Halieaceae; genus JBALVO01. The sequence continues at coordinate 2,986 of QNFS01000110.1, read as the reverse complement.
AGACCAAACCACCCACATGCATCAACTGGCCGCCGCTGTAGACAATGGGCTGCCAGATAGCCATTTTCATATTGCGCAAGGGGTAGCCCAGTTGTGGTAGCAGCAGGTAGCAGACACCCATCAACGCCAGAGTCACGCCCACGATGGAGCCGTGGTAGTGGGCCGGGATGGTGACGTTACTGCCGGAAATCAGGAAGCCGACCATGCCGCCAATGCCGAACAGGAACAACGAGCATTGCAGCGCGGAGCGCGCCAGCCACTCCTGTTGGGTTGCCCCACCGTAGCGCAGCAGGCTGATAATCACCGCCAGGGCCAGTGGCAAGGTCGCCAGGCTGCCCCCCCAGCGCATCAACCAGGTAAACAGCTCCACATGTTCCAGGGCGGTGATAGGGAATGCCAGGTAGATCAGTGGCGAAACAAAGACACAGGCCAGGCCCACAAACAGGATGACAAGGGCCACACGTGGTGTGATAGGCAATTGCAGGCCCGCGGCGTGAGACAACCACAGCCAGCACACCAGCATCAACAGGGTATAGGTGAACTGCAAGACATGGCCACCGCCCCAGAACAGCAGTTCGAAAAAGGATTGGCCCAGCAGGTAGTCAGGCATCTGTATGTAAGACCACACGAAGCAGATCAGGGCCATGGCCGCGGATATGGCTGCGGCGTTCAGGCCAAAGCGCAGAGCCCCTCGCCCGCTCATCCAGGGGCCCACAGGCGCCATGAATATCATGCTGTTCAGCACCAGCAGGGTAAAACCGAGGGCGAATAGCAGCAGTCCGCTAAAGAACAGGGGGTGCTGCAGAACCGGTACATAGTTACTCATCAGGGGCTGGGCATCGCGCACAAAGGGCGACATGATAATGATGACTGAACCCAGGCAGGCCAGCAGCAGGGCGGTCCAGGCCAGCCAGGCCTTCCCCGGGCGCTGGTTCAGGCTCCACAGGATGCCGCCGAAAGCCAGGCTCCACACCAGCACCGACAGGTCCACATGGACCACCAGCGCCGAGTGGAAAAAATCGATCCAGGGAATGACTTGGGATATATAGGGTGTACGCGACAGTACCAGCAACAACGAAAATACACCGGCGCCCAGCAGCGCCAGTACGCTAAGCCAGAGCCAGCCCACAGCCAACTGGCGCCGGCTATCCTGTGGCACCTCAAGGCAGTAATCCCGTTCTGGGGTCACTGTAACCTGAATCCTTCTTTGAAGCTGGCCACCATTACCTGGGCCGGTTTTAGCTGGATCTCCTGATCGAGCTGCCAGATATAGCCATCCACCGCCATGTCATCGTTCATCCGCAGTTGCAGGTGGTGGGAACCGGCGGGCACATGGAATTGCTGGTACATGCTTGATATGCCATCGCTATGCAGGCCTGTTGCGGGAACTGTTGCTCGGTACAGGGTTTCCCCATCGAGGATCAACTCCAGTTGCAGCGGTGAGCGCTCCCGGGGACAGATTTCAGTAACTTGCTGCATAGCGGCGGGCCGCATACCGTGGCCCTCGCCGGCAACAACGGAGGTGCATTCGCCGATAATTTCACCCGGGTGGCGTATAGCGACTTTCAGGACGGCCATATCCTCGTCCATATGGCGATGGGTGGGCAGGTGTGAAATGTACACCAGCGGCACGAAAAACAGGGCATACAGCAGGGCCTGGGCCAGGTAGTGAACGGCTTTATCCATTGCTCACCTCCACTATTTCCACCAGGTCCGGTTGTTCATCGGCCTGCACATTCTCCAGCAAGTGTGCCTGGAACTCTTTTACCTCCCGACCCAACTGCTTCGTGCCCTGCTCGCCCAACCAGCGTATACGGACTTTGTCCCGGGGCACCCGTGTGCGCAGTATCGGCATGCGCTCCTTGGCGAAGCGCTGGTCCATCCACTCGTTACCCAGCCGGTAATGGCAGTCTCCTTCACAGCAACCGCTGATTATCACGCCTTCGGCCAGTTTCTTGCGCAGTACATAGTCGATAAAGGCTGGTGGCACTAGTGCTGTACAGGGCATGCTGATAGTGGCAACACTGTCCGACGCCAGTTTATCGATCACACTGCCATGGTCACAGCCATAGACCATGATGCGCGGTGCGTCGTCGTTACCCAACTCGCCCAGTTCGTTCTCAGTGAGGGACAACAGCTCCTTGATATGGAAGCCCGGGATGCTGATACCGGTGTTCAGTTCGTCCACATGGCGGAAGGGGGATGAAGAGGGGCAAGCCCCGGCACAGATACCACAGCTGATGCACAGATTGGGGTCCACCACCGACTGCTGATGGCCTTTTTTGTAATCGTGTTCCTTCATGGTAATCGCTTCATAGGGGCAGTCTGCCAGGCACCAGCCACAGCCATTGCAGTTGTCCGGGTCTACGACAGCCACGGGTGTCTGTTTCTCGCGCTTGGAGGGCAACCAGGGAAAGATTGTCAGAAAGCAGGACAGACCCACCAACAGCGCCCAGGTTTGCCCCGGCCCCCAGCTGCTGATCAGGGGGTAGGGGTTGAGAAAAATCCAGTCCAGGCCTATTTCTGTTACTGCCACATCGAGGTTGGCCGGCGCCTGGCTCAGGGCAGGTTGCCACACCGATACCACCAGCATGGCCAGTAAGGTACCGGCGGCCAGGCCTTTGGCAGGGTTGGTGCGGGCGCCGGTGATGCGTTTTATGTGGATGAACATGCCCAGCAGCAGGGACAGGGGGATGCCTATGTGGAGAAACACCAGCAGCGAGAAGAAGCGGTCACTGAGTGTGGCTTCATTGAGGAAATTGCTGGCCATGGGGTCGACCATGATGGGCAACCAGTCAAACCACTGGGCTGTCGTAATGGCGATGTATTGGGCCTGCACGTCCCACACCAGCCAGTAGCCACCGATGGCGGAGGCAAACAACAGCCACAGCAGGGGGATGCCCGACACCCAGCTGAACCAGCGCACCCCGCTGTAGCGGTCCCTGGCATATTCGCGCAACAGGTGCACGGTGACACAGACGCCCAT
>QNFS01000109.1 GCA_003646415.1 Gammaproteobacteria bacterium | reverse complement strand
CATTGGCGTGGGCGGAGGCGGCGGCAACGCAGTCAAGCACATGATTGAAAATGACGTGGAAGGCGTGGATTTTATTTGCGCCAATACCGATGCCCAGGCCCTGTCTGATATCGAATCCAAGACGGTCCTGCAGCTCGGCGGTGACATCACCAAGGGTCTGGGGGCTGGCGCCAACCCGGAAATCGGACGGGCCGCGGCGATGGAGGATCGTGATCGTATTGCCGAGGCCCTGCACGGCGCCGATATGGTATTCATCACCGCCGGTATGGGTGGTGGTACCGGTACCGGCGGCGCACCGGTGGTGGCGGAAGTTGCGCGGGAACTGGGTATCCTCACTGTCGCAGTGGTTACCCGGCCGTTCCCGTTTGAGGGTAAAAAGCGTTTGCAAATCGCTCACGAGGGTGTGGAGGAACTGCAGCAACATGTGGATTCGCTGATTACCATTCCCAACGAAAAATTGCTGGAGGTGCTGGGAAAAAATACCAGCCTGCTGGATGCCTTTAAAGAGGCGAATGATGTACTGTTGGGCGCGGTTCAGGGCATTGCCGATCTGATCATTCGCCCGGGCATGATCAACGTGGATTTTGCTGACGTACGCACGGTAATGTCGGAAATGGGTATGGCCATGATGGGTACCGGTCATTCCAAGGGTGAAAATCGTGCCAGGGAAGCGGCCGAACGGGCCATCAATAGCCCCTTGCTGGACGATATAGACCTGGCGGGTGCCCGGGGTATTCTGGTGAATATCACCGCGGGCATGGATCTGTCTCTTGGCGAGTTCTCTGAGGTTGGCGACACCATCGAGGAGTTTGCTTCTGAAGAAGCGACGGTAGTGGTCGGTACGGTGATCGATCCAAATATGACCGAGGAGCTCAAAGTAACCGTGGTGGCCACGGGTTTGGGTGGTCAGGCCGCGCGGGCGTCCCTGCAAGTGGTGGACGCAACCCCAAAGCCCGCAGTGGCGGAAACCGAAGGTGAGCCGGATTACAAAGAGTTTGACCAACCACCGGCGTTGCGCAAGTCGCGCAGAGCGGCGGGTGGGCAGGCTGCCGCTACCGCACCTGAGGGCGCAGGTGATGAATATTTCGATATTCCGGCTTTTTTGCGTCGCCAGGCTGATTAGGTATGCCGGGGGCTGTTTCCCGGGTGTCCTTTGCGGCTATGATGAAAGCACCGGGAACAGTTGGGAGATATTTTGCTTCACCAGCGCACACTGCGAAACACGATCAAGGTGACAGGCGTCGGCTTGCACACGGGTGAAGAGGTCTACCTGACTCTTAACCCGGCGCCGGTTGATACCGGCATCGTATTTCGCAGGGTGGATCTCGACCCGGTGGTGGAGATTCCCGCCCGGGCCGAGAATGTAGGTGACACGACGCTCTCCACCTGCCTGGTGGTAGATGGGCAGCGGGTCTCTACGGTAGAGCACTTGCTCGCGGCGATGTCGGGACTGGGTATAGACAATGCTTTTGTCGATGTCAGCGCCGCGGAAGTCCCCATTATGGATGGCAGTGCGGGGCCTTTTGTACTCCTGATCCAGTCCGCCGGTATTGAGGAGCAGGATGCGCCCAAGAAGTTTATTCGCGTAAAACGCAAGGTCACGGTCGAAGACGGAGACAAAGTCGCCAGCTTCCTCCCCTTTGATGGCTTCAAGGTATCCTTCACCATCGATTTTGACCAACCCGTTTTTCGCGATCGCAGCGCCCATGCTGAAATGGACTTTTCCAGCGCCTCCTTTGTCGGGGAGGTGAGCCGGGCCCGCACCTTCGGCTTCATGCATGAGATCGAATACCTGCGCTCCAAAGGCCTGGCCCGTGGCGGCAGTTTTGACAACGCCATAGTGGTTGACGACTACCGGATTCTCAATCAGGGCGGGCTGCGCTTTGAAGATGAGTTCGTGCAGCACAAGGTACTCGATGCCATCGGTGACCTGTATCTGGCCGGCAGCAGCCTGATCGGCGAATTTCGCGCCTACAAGTCAGGTCACGCCCTCAATAACGCCGCGGTTCGAGCTCTGCTCGCACAGCCCGATGCCTGGGAGATGGTCACCTTTGAGGACGAGGCCAGTGCCCCGGTTTCCTACGCCATCGACACTGTTATGGCCGGTTGACTAGCGGGCAGGGCGTGCGTGTGCCCTGCCATGGCAATCCGCAGTGGTTTATGGCATAGTGCGCGACCGATTTCGCGTATCTTGCTCTAAATGAAAGTTATTCTCATTAATCGCAAGCACGGCGGCTCGCGCTCTATTGAATTGGGCCGTTGGTCTCGTGCACTGGTGTCTCTGTGCTGCCTGGGTTTACCCCTGGGTATGGTGGCCTTGGGCTATCTGGCCGGACAGGACAGTGAAGCGCGTTCCATGCGCGGCGCGGCGCTGGATACCCTGCAGGGCGAGTTGGATCAACAAGCCGCGGAATTTACAGACCTGCAGGGCCTGGCTGAACGCCAGTTGCAGGCGATGACCCTGAATCTGGCGGAATTACAGGCCAGGGTGACCCGTCTGGATGCCCTGGGACAACACCTCACGGCCATGGCGGATCTGGAGGAAGGTGAATTCGATTTCAGTCAGCCGCCGGCCCTGGGTGGCCCTATGGCGGGTGAGTTCAGTGTCGATTTCACCTCCCTGGATCTGGGTGGCGAGCTGGGCCTGTTTGAGGCGCGCCTGACCGATCGCGAGCAGCAGCTGGAAATCCTGGAGTCCCTGCTGACCAATCGTAAGCTGGAAGAGCAGAGCTGGCTGTCTGGTCAGCCGGTACAAAAGGGCTGGATATCTTCTCCCTACGGCCAGCGTACTGACCCTTTTTCCGGCAAACTGGGGATGCATAACGGCCTCGACTTCGCTGGTGCGGAGGGGTCCAACGTAGTTGCTGTGGCGGCCGGGGTGGTCACCTGGACGGGCAGCAAAAATGGTTACGGCCAAATGGTGGAGATTTCTCACGGAGATGACTATGTCACCCGTTATGCCCACAACAAGGAAAACCTGGTGCAACCCGGCGACGTGGTGCACAAGGGCGAAACCATTGCCCTAATGGGCTCCAGCGGCCGTTCCACAGGTGCGCACGTTCATTACGAAGTCTACAAGCACGGGCGCCCTGTCGACCCCTCAAGTTACGTGGCCCGCACCCGCCGCTGAATAAAACCCCTCCTGTTTGATGTTCCCGCCCGGCCTGGCGCCCGGTGGGTTTACCTATTTTAAACAAGATGAAAAGCGATGATTAGCAAAACCCTGAAAACGATTTTTGGCACCCGCAACAGCCGCGAATTGAAGCGTATGGGCAAGGTGGTCAAACAGATCAATGCCCTGGCGGACGGCATCAAGGCGCTCGATGATACGCAGTTGGCGGCTAAAACCGATGAGTTCAAGCAGCGCCTGGCCGACGGTGAGAGCCTGGACAAAATTCTTCCCGAGGCCTTTGCGGTGGTGCGTGAGGCCGGTGAACGGGTGCTGGGCCTGCGCCATTTCGATGTGCAGCTTATCGGTGGAATGGCCTTGCACGAGGGCAAGATCGCCGAGATGCGTACCGGTGAGGGTAAGACCCTGGTGGCCACCCTGCCGGCCTATCTCAATGCACTCACTGGCAATAGTACGCACCTGATTACAGTGAATGATTACCTGGCCAACCGGGACGCCCATTGGATGGGGCCCCTGTATAACTTCCTGGGTGTGTCATTCGGCGTGATCAGGTCGGGGCAGACACAGGAGCAAAAAGCCGCTGCCTACAAGGCGGATATCATTTACGGCACTAATAACGAGTTCGGTTTTGACTACCTGCGTGACAACATGGCGTTTTCCCTGGAAGACAGGATGCAGGGTGTGTTGAGATTTGCCATCGTGGACGAGGTGGACTCCATTCTCATCGATGAGGCGCGCACACCGCTGATCATATCCGGCGCGTCGGAAGACAGTTCGGAACTCTACAAGCGCATCAACCGCATGATACCGTCCCTTAAACTCGATACGGAAGGCGAGCCAGGGCACTTTACCATCGATGAGAAACAGCGCCAGGTGGAGATGACGGAAGCCGGGCATGAGTTTATCGAGGAGTTGATGGTCAGCGAGGGCTTGCTGCAGGAAGGGGACAGCTTGTATGGGGCGACTAACCTCAACCTGCTACACCATGTTTACTCCGCCTTGCGCGCCCACGCGTTGTTCCAACGCGATGTGGAGTACATCGTGCAGGACGGGCAGGTGGTGTTGATCGACGAGCACACCGGCCGCACCATGGCGGGCCGGCGCCTGTCGGAAGGACTGCACCAGGCTATCGAGGCCAAAGAGGGTGTGGCGATCCAGGGCGAGAGCCAGACCCTGGCTTCCACCACGTTCCAGAATTACTTTCGGCTCTACGGCAAGCTGTCTGGCATGACCGGCACCGCTGATACCGAGGCTTTTGAATTCCGCCAGATCTATGGACTGGAGGTGCTGGTTATCCCCACTAACGTACGCCAGATGCGTGATGACCTGAACGACCTGGTGTACCTGAGCGGGGAGGAGAAGTTCGATGCGATCGTGGCTGATGTGAAAGACTGCATGGCCAGTGGCGCGCCGGTGCTGGTGGGTACCGCATCGGTGGAAACATCCGAGGCCATGTCCACGCGCTTTCGTAAGGCCAAAATTGAGCACAAGGTACTCAACGCCAAATACCACGAGCAGGAAGCCGAGATTATTGCCCAGGCAGGTCGCCCGGGTGTGGTGACCATCGCCACCAATATGGCCGGTCGCGGTACCGATATTGTCCTGGGGGGCAACCTGGAGGCCGAGTTCGCCGCCCTTGGCGATGTGAATGAAGCGAAAAAAGCCGGGGTACGCGAGGCCTGGCAGCAGCGGCACAACCAGGTCATCGAAGCGGGCGGTCTGCATATACTGGGCACCGAGCGGCACGAGTCACGGCGCATAGACAATCAGTTGCGCGGCCGTGCGGGGCGGCAGGGTGACCCGGGGGTCTCCCGTTTCTACCTGTCGCTGGAAGACAACCTGATGCGCATCTTCGCTTCCGACCGGGTGAAAAGCTTTATGCAGGCCCTGGGTATGGAAAAAGGTGAGGCCATCGAGCATCGCATGGTCACCAATGCCATTGAGAAGGCTCAGCGGAAGGTGGAAGGACGCAACTTCGATATCCGCAAACAGTTGCTGGAATATGACGATGTAGCCAATGACCAGCGCCAGATTATCTATCAGCAGCGCAATGACCTGCTGACCGAAGCGGATATCTCCGATACCATCACAGCGGTTCGCCAGGATGTGGTAAGTGAGGCCGTCGATAGTTTTATCCCGCCCATGAGCGTGGAGGAGCAGTGGGACGTGCCGGGTCTGGAGAAACAGCTGGAGTCTGAGTTCGCCATTACGCTGCCACTGCAGAACTGGCTGGAGGAGGACGACAAGCTGCATGAAGAGGCCCTGCGTGAGAAAATCTCCACGGAGATTCAGGCCGCCTATGACGCCAAGAGCGAGGACGTGGGCCCGGATATGCGCAAGATTGAGAAGCAGATCATGCTGCAGGTGCTCGATAACCTGTGGAAAGAGCATTTGTCCACCATGGATCACCTGCGCCAGGGTATTCACTTGCGCGCTTACGCCCAGAAAAACCCCAAGCAGGAATACAAGCGTGAGTCCTTTGAGCTGTTTGAGGAACTGCTTTCCAATCTCAAGTACGAAGTAGTGAAGTTCCTCAGTCACATACAAATACAGCGACAGGATGAAGCCGAGTTGATCGAACAGCAGCGCCGTGAGGCGGCTCAGCGCGAGCATATGGCCTTTCAGCACGCTGAGGCATCGGGCATGTCAGATGTAGCAGAGGAGGGGCAACCTAATGACCAGCCCGAGGTCGCCGCCGTTCCCGAGACCTATACCCGGGAGCAGCCCAAGGTGGGCCGCAATGAGCCCTGCCCCTGCGGCAGTGGTAAAAAATACAAGCAGTGCCACGGCAAGCTGTAAGCCCTGCGGCTGGCCACCCGGATACGCACGGGTTAACGGAGCGACTTTAATATGGCCGTGGGCGAAGATACCCTACCTGAATTGCAGCCAGTGCCTGGGGTGCGCCTGGGCACAGTTTCGGCAGGTATCAAGACGCCGGGTCGCAGAGACCTGGTGCTGATTGAGGTGGCGCCCGCTACGACCTGCGCCGCTGTGTTCACCCGCAATGCGTTTTGCGCTGCGCCTGTGACTGTGGCCAAAGAGCATTTACAGGCCAGTGGGTTCCTGCCCCGCTACCTGCTGGTTAATACCGGCAATGCCAATGCGGGAACCGGGCAACCCGGAATCGATGCGTCCAAAGCCTGCAGCGCTGCAGTGGCCGATGTTACCAATGTGGCGGTAGAGCAGGTATTACCGTTTTCCACCGGTGTTATCGGCGAGCCACTACCTGTTGCGCTGATTGAAGACGCGATTCCAGCCGCCTTTGAGGCATTGTCAGCCGATGGCTGGGCCGATGCGGCAGAGGGCATTCTCACCACAGATACACGGCCCAAGGGCTTGTCGGTCCGTTTTAGCTGTGAGGGCGGTGACTACGTGGTCACAGGGATCGCCAAAGGCGCGGGCATGTTGCGGCCCGATATGGCGACCATGCTGGCTTATCTGGCGACAGACGCGGCGGTGGAGCAATCGGTATTACAGGGTATGCTGGCCGGCGTGGTCGAAGCCTCTTTTCACCGCATCACTGTTGACGGGGATACATCCACCAACGATGCCTGTGTGTTACTGGCCACCGGCGAGGCGGGAAACTCTCTGGTTCAGGATGCCAAATCCCCTCTATACCGTGCGCTGTACGAGGCGGTAGAAGAAGTCTGTGTCACCCTGGCCCAGGGCCTGGTGCGAGATGGTGAAGGGGCCAGCAAGTTCGTGACGGTACAGGTTAACGGTGGCGGAGATCAGCAGGAGTGCCTGGATGTGGCATTTACCATTGCCCACTCACCTCTGGTGAAAACGGCCCTGTTTGCCAGTGACCCCAACTGGGGCCGCTTGCTGGCTGCCATCGGGCGTGCCGGCGTGCGGGACTTGCGGGTGGAACTGATAGGCGTCTATCTCAACGACGTGCTGATCGCAGAAAATGGTTGTCGAGCCGGTAGCTATACCGAAGAGCAGGGCGTGGCCGCCATGGCGCCGCAAGAGATTGTTATCCGTATAGAGTTGAATCGTGGGGATGCCAGCGCCGCGGTATGGACCAGCGATTTCTCCTACGACTACGTGCGTATCAACGCGGAATACCGTACCTGAATGCAGGTGGTTCACGTGGCGGTGGGCGTTATCCTGGACCAGGACCGCAATATACTGCTGACCCGCCGCGCCCCTCAGTCGCACCAGGGAGGCTTGTGGGAATTTCCCGGGGGCAAGGTGGAAACGGGGGAATCACTGGAGTTGGCCCTGACCCGTGAGTTGCGCGAAGAGCTGGGCATTGTTATTGGCCGCAGCAGCGCGCTACTGGAAGTCAGGCACGATTACACCGATAAAGCGGTGTTGCTGGATGTTCATGTGGTGTGGGAATTTACGGGTGAGGCGCGGGGCCTGGAGGGCCAGCCGCTGGCCTGGGTCGCGGCTGAAGAATTGGCGCAATACCCGTTCCCGGCGGCCAATGTGCCGATCGTTGACGCGGTGAGGAAATTGCTCCTGGGTTGAGGGGTATCGCGCCGGCTCAGATTTTTTCAGCAGGCTGCTGGCAGGCTTCCGCCCTTAGTAAAAACTCCTTGTGCAGTTCCTCTACCACGCTATCCAGTTCATCCAGCGATCGGGAGTTATCGATCACGATATCCGCCAGTGCCAACCTGGCCTCACGCCGCATCTGGGCCGCCATGATACGTTTTACCTGGGCCTCGTCGTTGTCATCGCGCGCCATAGTGCGTTTCAGCTGGGTTTCTTCCGGCACATCCACCACTACCACACAATTCGCCAGTTCCTTTTGGCTGGTTTCCAGCAGCAGGGGTGAGCTCAGCAGGGTGTAGGCAGAGCTTGCCGCGGTAAGCTGGTCCAGAATTTCCTGGCCGATCAATGGATGAGTCAGCTGCTCCAGCCAGTGTCGTTCGCCCTCGTCGGCGAATACGCGCTGGCGCAGGGCCGCCCGATCCAGTGTCCCGTCGGCCTGGATGATGCTGTGCCCAAAGTGCTCTGCGATCGCGCTGAGGGCGGGCCTGCCCGGTTCTACAATCACCCGGGCGGCCAGGTCAGCGTCTACCACGGTGATCCCCAATTGTTCGAAGCGTTGGGTTACCGCGGACTTGCCACTGCCGATACCCCCGGTGATACCCACGATCAAAGCCATGTCAGTTTACTCCGATTATACCCAGGTAGCGGGACATGAT
>QNFS01000108.1 GCA_003646415.1 Gammaproteobacteria bacterium | reverse complement strand
TAAATGACCAGCCATGTGGGAACAGGCAGGCCTTTGTTTTCCAGAAATACAGGGTTGAATAGCTTGCTCTGGTAGCGGTTCCCGTAATCACACAGGACTGTGACGATGGTATGGCCGGGGCCGAGGTGGTCCGCCAGACGCACGGCGCCGGCGATATTAATACCGGAAGAGCCGCCCAGGCACAGGCCTTCGTTCTGCAACAGGTCAAATATATAGGGCAGGGCTTCCTGGTCGCTGATATGGAATGAGGCATCGACCCTGGCCTGAGCGATATTGTCGGTGACGTGGTTGATACCAATCCCCTCAATAATGGAGCTACCTGTACTGGGTTGCAGCTCGCCGCTCTTAAAATACTCGTAGAGAGAGGCGCCCGCCGGGTCTGCTATCCCCACGACCACATCCGGATTGCGTTCTTTCAGGGCGGTGGATATCCCGGCCAGGGTGCCGCCGGTGCCCACTGCGCAGATAAAGCCGTTCACCTTGCCGTCGGTCTGTTCCCAGATCTCGGTACCAGTCGTACGGTTATGTATGTCCATATTCGCCAGGTTGTCGAACTGGCGCGCCCAGATGACACTCTGTTCCCCTTGTCGGGCATACTTTTGTGCCAGGCGCTCAGCTGTGTGGATGTAGTGGTTCGGGTCTTTGTAGGAGGTGGCACCTACCAGGTGCAGGTCTGCGCCCAGCAGTTCGAGGGTGTCAATTTTTTCTTTGCTCTGGGTGATGGGCATCACTACGGTGCTTTTGTAACCCAGCGCATTGGCCAGCAGGGTCAGTCCAATACCGGTATTTCCCGCGGTGCCCTCGACGATGCGACCGCCGGGCTGCAATTCGCCGGATTTCTCCGCAGCGCGAATGATGCCCAGGGCCGTACGATCCTTTACTGACCCCCCAGGGTTGAGAAATTCCGCTTTTCCCAGGATGGTACAGCCGGTCTGCTCCGATACCTGCTTGAGGTGTAGCAGGGGGGTATCGCCAATTAGTTGTGTCACATCAGTGGCAGTGTGCATGCAATATTCTCCGCAAAAAATCCTCGCTGAGTATGCCACAGCGCCGCCCGGCGGGTCACGGGGTGGCTATAAAACTGTCTTGTCTGAGATATGGTCCAGGGGCAGTTCGGTGCGCTGCACTACCCGACGCAGTTCAAAGCTTGAGTGCACACCAGTGACCCCCGGTATGCGGGTGAGTTTGCCCAGCAGGAATTTCTCGTAGTATTCCATGTCCGGCACCACGGCCCGGAGCAGGTAATCTGAGGATTGGCCTGTAACCACGGAACACTCCATCACTTCATCGTAGAGCGCCACCTCGGCCTCGAAAGCCTCGAAACGGTCGGGTGTGTGGCGGTCCATGCTGATGCCTATATAGGCGGTGAGCTTGAGTCCCAGCATTGCCTGGTTGAGCAAAGTGACATGGGCGCGGATGATACCTGATTGCTCCAGCCGTTTTACCCGACGGGAGCAGGGGGTGGGCGAGAGGCCCACGGTGTCGGCTAGTTCCAGGTTGCTGATACGGGCATTGGCCTGCATGGCCTGTAGAATTCGTCTGTCGGTGCGATCGAGCTTCACAATACAGTTCTCCCGGGAAGATATTGAACGATGTTTTACTAATAAGTAGAGAATATAGCTCAATATAAATAAATTAATAGAGAGATAATGCAAATTTTGGTAAATAATCCCGATTATTTGCAATCACTCTCTCCCGGCCACCTCCTATACTGTGTGCCTGGCTGATAAGTCATCTGTCGTGGCGTGCGCTGGCGGGATTACCCTTCTGGCCGGCGCTCCGTACACCGCCCCAAAAGGGCGCCGGGAAACCGGGCAGGTGAACAGCCTCTAACTACCTACGCAGACTTCAGGATATTCGTCATGAGCAGTTTCGACCACCGTAAATATAAGCCCTTTGCGCCTATTGAGATGTCAGCCAGGCGCTGGCCCGACCAGGTTATAGATTCAGCACCCATGTGGTGCAGTGTGGATCTTCGCGACGGCAATCAGGCCCTGGTTGAACCCATGACCACTAAACAGAAATCGCTTCTCTGGGATCAGTTGGTCAAGATCGGCTTCAAGGAAATAGAGGTGGGTTTTCCCTCCGCATCGGGCCACGACTATGAATTTGTGCGTGAGTTGATCGAAAATAACCGGATTCCGGCGGATGTCACCATTCAGGTGCTCACCCAGGCCCGGCCGGAGTTGATCGAGAAGACCTTCGAGTCCCTGCGTGGTGTGCGCCGTGCCATTGTGCACGTTTACAACTCTACCTCCACGGTACAGCGGGAGCAGGTGTTCGGCCTGGACCGCCAGGGTATTGTTGATATCGCAACCGGGGGCGCTGAGCTGGTAAAAGCCTGCGCCGCCAAATATCCGGAAACCGAGTGGGTGTTTGAGTATTCGCCGGAGAGTTTTACCGGTACGGAACTGGATTTTGCCGTGGAGATTTGTAATGCAGTGACTGCGATTTGGCAGCCTACTCCCGAGCACCCGGTAATCATCAACCTTCCGGCCACTGTTGAGATGAGCACCCCCAATGTCTATGCGGATCAGATCGAGTGGTTCTGCTCCCGGGTGGCAAATCGGCAGAGCCTGCTCATTTCCCTGCACACCCATAATGATCGGGGCTGTGCGGTAGCTGCCGCGGAGTTGGGTGTGCTGGCCGGTGCAGACCGGATAGAGGGCACTCTCCTGGGGAATGGTGAGCGTACCGGCAATATGGACATTATTACCATGGCCATGAATCTCTATAGCCAGGGTGTAGATCCAAAACTGCAGCTGGGCCAGATGGACGAGATTATCCAGACGACCAGGGAGTGTACCCAATTGCCGGTGCACCCGCGTCATCCCTATGCCGGTGAGCTGGTGTTCACGGCGTTCTCCGGCAGCCACCAGGACGCTATCAAAAAATGCCTGGCTAAACGCGATGATCAGGACCCCTGGGCGGTAGCGTATCTGCCGATAGACCCACAAGATATCGGTCGCTCCTACCAGGAGGTTATTCGCATCAATAGTCAGTCTGGCAAGGGGGGTATTGCCTATGTCCTGGAGAGGGAGTTTGGCCTGGACTTACCCCGCTGGTTGCAGATTGATTTCAGCTCAAAGGTGCAGGCTTATGCTGAAGAGCGTGAGTCCGAGGTGGGCTCCAAGGAGATTTACCAGTTGTTTCAGCAGACCTATCTCGCGGCTGACGGTCTCTTGAGCCTGGGCAATTATCAAGTGAGTCGCGAAGATAAGGTAGATAAGCTGCAGGCGGAGCTTTCGCAGGGTTCCACCCGCCACAGTTTGTCCGGCACTGGCAGCGGTGTGGTCGCGTCTTTTGTCGATGCCATGCAACGCTTTACCGGCAAGCAGATAGTGTTGGTGGAGTACAACGAACATGCCCTGAGCCAAAGTGCAGACGCCGAGGCGATTTGCTACATACAGTTGAATATCGATGGCGGTCGTTACTGCGGCGTTGGTCGCAGTCACGACATTATCCAGGCATCGCTGGACGGGATTCTCGGAGCAATCAACAAGGTGGCACAAAGCGACCAGAACGTCGCGGCCTGACTTCTGGTAAACCGGCATGCTCATGGGCAATGGATAGTCACCTGACAATAGCAAATGAATCGAACTGGCTGCGGCTGAAGCAGCATTTCCGCGAATCCTTTTCGGGGGAGTTGGTCTATCGGCGACGCGCCTATGACGTGGCGCGAGTGGACCAACTGCTCGAAAAGCGACGGCGTAATGCCTATCGTTACATACTGCTGTTGTTAGCGGTAATTCTTATCCCTATCAACGCACACAATCTGTATGTTGGCGAGATGGTGCCAGCCATTGGGGGAATGCTGTTACTGGGTATTCTGATGGCGAATATCCTGTTATTGAGCATGAACAGGGACGCTTTCCTGTCGCCGCCGCTGGTACTGCTGCTAAGCATCTCTCTGCTTTTGCTGTCGATTTACTATGGCCAGAGTTATGGCCTGTATTTGCTTTACCCGCTGCTGGTTGCGCTTCCCATATTGTTGAAAACCCGCTGGGCTGTATTGTTGGGTGTACTGAGTGGCCTGCTGGCGGCGCCGCTGGTGCTCACCCAGTACGACGCCACCACGGCCATCGTGATCGGCCTGAGCATGGGGCTCACGTGGCTGGTAAGTGCCTGGCTGGTGTACGCGATGACAGAGCAGTCCCGCCGCCTCAAGGACATGGCAATTACCGACCCGTTGACCGGGGTGTATAATCGGCGGTATCTGGAATTGCAGGCAACAAAAGCCCTGGATTTCTGGCGCCGCTATCAGCGACCGGCTTCGCTGTTGCTTATAGACATCGATTATTTCAAGCGGGTCAATGATAAATACGGCCATGCTGTTGGCGATGCGGCGATTAAGGCCCTTGTCGATGTGATCTCCCGGCGGATACGCTCAGTAGATACTTTATGCCGCTTTGGGGGAGAGGAGTTTGTGCTGCTGCTGAGTGAAACTGGCGTCGGTGCCGCTGAGCTTGTCGCTAACAAGCTGCGCAATGCTGTGGAAAACGAGTATATTTTGCCCGAGGGCAGTATGACCATTAGCGTGGGCATCTCGGGTGTGGCGGCGGCGAACGGGTTGGATCACTGGCTCAACATGGCTGACGCTGCGATGTATATCGCCAAGAAGAAGGGCCGCAATCGCGTCGAGGTGGCCGAGCCGGTACGGCTGCCGCTGGACCCCCTGGCGAAGACTGTACCCGACTGGCGATGACGGCAGGGAGAAAGGCACCGCGCAGACGAACTCCCCCGTTACCTGCTGATACTGGAGCAAATCGGATCACACCTGGCTAATCCAGCAGTGAAAGATCCCGCACCGCACCCTTGTCGGCGCTGGTAACCATCTTGGCATAGACCTTCAGGGCCGTGCTGATTTTGCGTGGACGCGCCACCTGTGGTTGCCAGGCCTTGTCCCCGAGTGCCTCCATGTCCCGACGGCGCCGGGCCAGTTCATCGCTGCTCAGTGCAACGTTGATGGTCCGGTTGGGAATATTGATTTCGATAATATCTCTGCTTTGCACCAGTCCGATAGCACCACCTGCCGCCGCTTCAGGTGAGGCGTGGCCGATAGACAGGCCGGAGGTGCCGCCGGAGAAGCGGCCGTCAGTCAGCAGGGCGCAGGCTTTGCCCAGGCCGCGGGATTTAAGGTAACTGGTGGGATACAACATCTCCTGCATGCCGGGTCCGCCGCGTGGCCCTTCGTAGCGAATAATGACCACGTCGCCGGGCACAACCCTGTCGTTGAGGATATCGTCGACGGCGGATTCCTGGCTCTCGCAGATATGGGCGGGGCCGGAGAACACCAGGATGCTTTCATCCACCCCGGAGGTTTTCACCACGCAACCGTCCTCGGCGATATTGCCGAACAGGACTGCCAGGCCACCCTCCATTGAATAGGCATTTTCCAGGGAGCGGATACAGCCATCGGTGCGATCGGCGTCCAGGCTGGGCCAGCGTGTCTCCTGGCTGAACGCAGTCTGTGTGGGAATGCCGCCCGGGCCGGCGCTAAAGAATTTGTGCACCGCCGGATCCCGGGTGCGCACGATATCCCAGTTATCCAGGGCCTCGCCCAGTGTCTTGCTGTGGATGGTGGAGCAGTTGGTATGTAACAGCCCGGCGCGATCCAGTTCCCCCAGGATACTCATGATGCCGCCGGCCCGATGCACATCCTCCATGTGGTACAGGGGCGTATTGGGGGCCACCTTGCACAGTTGCGGTATGTTGCGCGACAGTCGGTCGATATCCGTCATGGTGAAATCCAGTTGCGCCTCCTGTGCCGCCGCCAGCAGGTGCAGAATCGTGTTGGTCGAGCCGCCCATGGCGATATCCAGGCTCATGGCATTTTCGAAGGCCTGGAAGTTGCCGATATTGCGTGGCAGTACCGACTCGTCGCCTTCCTCGTAGTATTGTTTGCACAGCTGCACCACGATTCTTCCGGCGCGCAGAAATAATTGTTCCCGGTCGGCGTGTGTGGCCAGCATGGAACCATTGCCGGGCAGGCTCAGGCCCAGGGCCTCGGTCAGGCAGTTCATGGAGTTGGCGGTGAACATGCCGGAGCAGGAGCCGCAGGTGGGGCAGGCGGAGCGCTCGTATTCCTCGACGACTTCGTCACTGGCGGAATCGTCCACGGCGATAACCATGGCATCGACCAGGTCCAGCTTGTCCTCGGATAATTTGCTCTTGCCGGCTTCCATTGGCCCGCCGGAGACAAACACGGCGGGAATGTTAAGGCGCATGGCTGCATTGAGCATCCCGGGGGTGATCTTGTCGCAGTTGGAGATACACACCATGGCGTCGGCGCAGTGGGCGTTGACCATATACTCGACTGAATCACAGATGATGTCCCGGGAGGGCAAGCTATACAGCATGCCGTCGTGACCCATGGCGATACCATCATCCACGGCGATGGTGTTGAATTCCTTGGCGACACCCCCGGCGGCCTCGATTTCCCTGGCGACCAGTTGGCCCAGATCCTTCAGGTGGACGTGTCCGGGTACAAACTGGGTGAAGGAATTCACCACGGCGATGATGGGCTTCTTGAAGTCGTCATCTTTCATCCCGGTGGCGCGCCACAGGGCGCGGGCGCCGGCCATGTTGCGACCGTGGGTGGATGTCCTGGAGCGATAATCGGGCATGGTATGGTACCTGTGCTGGACCGCTTTGTGCCGGTGGTCTATGGGTCAAAAATCGGGCAGGCAGGATAGCAAAATTTATGGGCGGGGTCAGGTCTCCCATTTCCCATTTTTTATGGGAAGTGGGAGACCTGACCCCGTCTGTTGCTACAAACTCTTGAAAAACACCTTGGAATTGCGCTGAAGGTTGTACAGGGATTGTTTCTTCCGGGGCAGAGCATCGCGGGAGCCTTCCATAAAACCCTGCTCAATAAACCAGTGAGCCGTCTGCGTGGTCAGCACAAACACCCGGCCCAGCCCCTGACGACGGGCTTCGCGCTCCAGTGTCTGCAGTAATCGCTGGCCACGCTTGCCACCGCGATAGTCCGGGTGAGAGACAATACAGGCCACTTCTCCACAGCCGTCATCAGGGAACGGGTACAGTGCGGCACAGGCTATGATGCGGCCGTCCCGCTCCAGCAGCCGGAATTGACTGATCTCTGTCTCCAGCAACTCCCGCGACCGCCTCAGCAGTATGCCTTCATTCTCCAGCGGCGCTATCAATTCCAGAATGCCGCCCACATCGTTAATGTCGGCTTGTCGCGACTGCTCGTAGTCGTCGTTGGCCACCAGTGTGCCGCTGCCATCGTGGGTGAACAACTCCTGCAGCAGGGCGCAGTCGTCCTCGTAGCTGATGATCTGGCAGCGCGCTACGCCCGCCAGGCAGGCCCGCCTGGCGGTGTGCAACAGGGAAGTTTGCTGCGGGTCGGTAATCTTCAGTTTGCTGATATCACCTACCGCGCACTGCCGGATCAGCTCGCCATCCGCGTCGCTGATGCCCGCGCCCGCGCCCAGCAGTATCAGCTTATCGGCACCAATAGCAGCGGCGCAATGCACCGCGATGTCTTCCAGGGCCAGGTTGAATATCTCGCCTGTGGGCGAGTAGCCCAGCGGGGACAGCAGGACAATAGACCCATCCTCCAGCTGCGCCCGGATGCTGTCGATATCAATACGACGCACTTTCCCGGTGTGCTGGAAGTCGACCCCACCTACGATGCCGATGGGTTTGGCAGTAACGAAGTTCCCCGAACATACCCGCATACGTGAGCCTTGCATGGGCGAGTTGGGCAGGCCCATGGACAGTAGTGCCTCTATCTGGGCGCGCAGGGAGCCGGCGGCGTCCTTAACATGTTCCAGGGCGGCGCTGTCGGTAATACGCAACTCATCGTGGAATGCGCTTTGCAGTCCGGCCCGTTGCAGGCGCTGGTCGATCTGCGAGCGAGAGCCGTGAATCAACACCAGGCGCACACCCAGGCTGTTGAGCAGGGCAATATCGTGGATGAAGTTGGGGAAGTTTTCATGTTGCGCGACCTCGCCCCCCAGCATCAGCACAAAGGTCTTGCCCCGGTGCGCGTTGATGTAGGGTGCGGTATTTCTGAACCAGCGTATGTGTGCCCGGCCCGGCGTCGTCACGATATCATCCAAGCTATTGATAAATAGAAATTTAACAGGCTCTAAGAGTACAGAAGCACAACAGGATTACCTAGGGCAATATTACACACAATAGTGGCGGATGCACTGTTGTAGCAGGGCGATGCAGGGCTGAATCTGGTCCAGCTCCAGGTATTCGTCCGGCTGGTGGGCGCGGTCTATAGAGCCCGGCCCCATGACAATGGTTTCCATGCCCAGTTGTTGCAGAAAGGGCGCCTCGGTGGCGAAG
>QNFS01000107.1 GCA_003646415.1 Gammaproteobacteria bacterium | reverse complement strand
GCGCATGACTTTTCTGCGCTACGGGCAGGAGATGGGTGCGCTGTTTACTGTCGGGGCTATGTTGGGGTTTCTTGTGGTATTGGCACTCAGTGATTTCACCTTTGTGTGGGGGTCGACCTTTGCGTTGAGTGACGGCCTGGTCGCGACCACTACGGATTTACTGGCACTGCCCTGGTCTTCCGCGTTGCCGGTTGCCACTGTGGATGCGCAGGTCATTGCGGACAGTCGCTTTCATCCGGCTCTCACAGAGCTGGGCCGGGCCGATATTGAGCGTATGCGCGGTTGGTGGCCGTTTCTGTTTATGTTGCTTGCCTGCTATGCATTACTGCCCCGCGTAATACTGTGGTTAGTCTCCCGGTTCTATTTCAGACGATTTATCAAGGCCTCCCTTATTGCTTACCCCCGTAGCGATCTGGTTTTAGCCCGGATGAGGTCGCCCATTGTGGAAACCCAGGGCGCCGCCAGTGACAGGATTAGGGTATTGGGGCAAAGTCGGGGCATGAGCAGGGATAACAATACGCCGCCGGACGGACGTCTTTTTCTACTGAACTGGGCGCAGGCGCTGGCGGCGGATAAGCTGCATGATTTCGAGGAGTTCGCCGCGGTGTCCGACAAAAATGTGCTTGGTGTGGGTCTCGGGTCGCCGGCCGAGGAGATGAAACAAGCGAAAAAGATAGCCGGTAGCGGTATTGACCAGCTGTTGGTGGTGGTAAAGTCATGGGAGCCTCCTCTGGCGGACCTGGCCGATTTCCTCGCACAGTTCAATCATGTCAGCCGTTGCACTGTGTACCCACTGGCTCTGCCGGGACGGCCTGTGACCGAAGAAAAAATGGAGGATTGGCGCAACTTCTCACGAACCCTGCCATTTAGTGTGGTCGATGTTCGTGCGCTTGAAAATGTATGAGCAGCATTGATTCCAAGGGGATTATCGCAGCATGAGCATACCTGTTTTTGCAGTCGTTGGGCGGCCGAACAAAGGTAAATCCAGTATTGTCGCTACCCTTGCCAGAGATGATTCTGTGTACATAGACGTGCGGGCGGGGTCTACCACCCAGGCCCGCACATTTCCCATGCGCGTTGATGGCGAGACCCTCTACGAGTTGGTGGACACGCCTGGCATCCAACGCGCCAGAGCTGTTCTGGATTGGCTGAATGAGCACTGCGACAGTGTGGCCGCACGGCCTGAAACAGTGAGGAAGTTTGTCGCTCAGCACGCGGAAGATCCCCATTTCAAGGACGAATACGAATTGCTCAAGCCCATCTCTGAAGGCGCCGGCATTATCTACGTGGTCGATGGGTCCTGTCCCTTTGGCGCCGACTATGAAGCGGAGATGGAAATACTGCGGTGGTCTGGACGGCCGAGCCTGGCGTTAATCAACCCGATAGAAAATCATGACTTTATTGAGGAATGGGCAGCGGGGTTGGGACAATTTTTTCAAACCGTTCGTGTGTTTGACGCACACCGTGCGGAAATCACCAAGCAAATGGATATCCTGACGCTGTTTGGCCACCTCGATGTGCACTGGCGTGCGCCTCTTGAGCGGGCCGTTGAGGTGCTCAGGTCTGAACGGCAGTTACAGCATCAAAGTGCGAGTGTCATGATTGCCGATCTCCTTGTTGAGTCCCTGGGCTATAGCGTGGAAAAATCGATACCCGAGGGATTCCCCGAAAAGTCCATGCAAAAAATACTGTTTACCCAGTACAAGCAACATTTGGTTGCATGTGAGCGACAGTGCAGGAGGCAGGTCGAGGAGCTTTTCTACTACGGCGATATTGCTAAATCGGAAGGGGGATTGGGCCTGGAGGAGTCTGATCTGTTTAAGGTGGAAGACTGGTACCTCTGGGGCCTTAGTAAACGCTCCATGATAACAGTGGCCTCGTCGGTGGGTGGGATAGCCGGAGGTAGCGTCGGGCTGGCTGTGGATGCAGGCAGCGCTGGCTTTCTTGGTGGTCTGGGTACACTGGTATCCGGTGCTGGCGGCGCTTTGGCCGGTGGCGTAGGCGCCTGGCGTTACGCGGACAAAATAGGGCGGATTAAAGTCAAAGGCATGCCCACCGGGGGTAAGTTGATCACCTATGGCCCCTCCAGAAACATCAACTTCCCGTTTGTGCTGTTGGGGCGCGCCCTGCTGCATCTGTTCAGCATTTGTAAACGCACCCATGCCAGCAGAAGCGAAATGGATTTGAACCAGCCCCTGTTGCAAGACCTGACCGATAAAGAACGTAGGCAGCTGGGGAAAATATTTGATGATATTCGCAACCAGAAAAAACCCGCCGAGCGGCGAGCCCAGCTGACCACCATGATACGCGGGTGGTGTGACTCTATAGATGCGCGGTAAACCGGCGGTTGCGCGGGTGTTACTGTTGGTCCGGCCTTTTTACGTCGTAGCTGTGCCAGCGGCCCCCGTATTCGTACAGGTTGTATTTTTCGGCACAGTTTTCTTCAGCGATTTCCGCGCCGGCGCCGGACCCTGTAGCGCCCTGTTGATACGCGGCTCCACGCATACACAGCGCCATATCTTCAGAGTTTTTCTTCAGCAGCGCTTCATAATCGGGGTTTATTTTTGCCTGGTAGGGCCCCGACCAATACCAGTAGCTGGCGCCAATGAGTGCAGCGAGCAGAATAATTCTTTCAAACACAGTAGTCGCCTCCCAATTATTATTAGTGTCAGTTTAGCGTGATTTATGCTTCTGGTTAATCAATTTATAAAAGCCCCCATCAATAATTCAAACGAGCGCTTGCGGTCTTCAAAGTAATACATATTGGTCACTATCATGACCTCATCCGCATTGTGTAACTGCGCCAGGTGTTGTATTTGCTCTTTCACTTGTTCCGGTGTGCCGGCGGCGCGGCTCATTTCACGGCTGGCGATAAACGCCTGTTCCTGCGGGCCTATGGGGTAGACCTGCGCTTCCTGCGGTGTCAGAGACGTGCCGCCTCCCTGGCCGGAGAAGAAGCGGAACAGGTTCAGGTCGTAGGTCAGTTGCAGGGCTTTGGCCTGCTCCTGGCTGTCGGCGCAGAACACGCTCATGGTGAGTATGGCGTAGGGCTCAGCCAGTTTCGCGCTGGGCTGGAAGCGCGATTGATACAGGCCTATCAGCCTCGAATCCGCCTGTGGGTTGATGAACAGGCCCAGGTTATAGGGTAGGCCGCGCTGCGCGGCCAGTACCGCACTGTCGGGGCTGGAGCCCAGCATCCATAGTGGTATGTCACCCGGCGGCCGGGGGCTGACTACCGGTGTGGTTTTTTCAGCCCAGAGATAATCACTTAACTGCGCCACCAACTCGGGGAATTTCTCAAATTTGGGACGTCCGTCGGTGGCCAGGGCCACAGCCGTCGACATATCGGCGCCGGGGGCGCGGCCAACACCCAGGTCCACCCGGCCAGGATAAAGATTGGCCAGCAATGAAAATACTTCGGCCACCTTGTAGGCGCTGTAGTGCGGCAACATGATACCGCCGGAGCCAATGCGAATGCTTTGTGTGGCTGCGCCAATGGCTGCCAGCAATACTTCCGGTGCGCTGCCGGCCACGGCGGGAAAGGCATGGTGTTCCGACACCCAGAACCGTTCATAGCCCAGCTGTTCGCACCACCGGGCCATTTGCAGGGTTTCCTGCAATGCGCTCGGGGCCTGGTCGGCGGAGCGTGCCAGGGATTGGTCCAGTACGGATAATTTCAGTGTCATGGCGTGCCGGTCTTTATCTGGGGAGTGGCGGAAGAGGTGGGAGTCGAACCCACCTGGCTGGGCTTGCACTGTAGCATTTGCACTTTTGTATTTGTAGTGGTCAGCCGCGCTGAGTATGGACGTGCGCAAGGAGCTCGATCTGCGGCGCTTTGCCTCGGCAGAAAATACCCCCACCGACAGCTGGAAGATAAAGGCCCTGAGCGTTATCGCCCGGCCCTTGGCCAGGCGGGTGCTGAGCAAGTTTGGCAGTAAAGGGGTGGCGCACTAGCTATCCTCTGCCTCTACCAGCTTATTGATGTCATCTTCATGCCAGGCCGGCCAAATAAAGTTTGTGACCATTCCCGTGTTGTGACAGCCATTCACACGGTAGAATGGCGCCATGGATTTGGACCTGGGCTTTGATTGGCAACAACTGGTGCTGTGGGGGGGCGCGCTGTCCCTGCTGGCGGTGATAGGGACGATTATCGGTGTAGCCTGGGTGGTGACCCGATTGCCCCATGATTATTTTTCCCGTCCGCAGCGTGCTGCGTGGCGGGAGACCGCCGATGAGCCCTTTTTTGCACTGGTTGTGGGTGCTCTCAAGAACTTACTGGGGGCATTGTTGTTGCTGCTGGGGCTGGTGATGCTGGTGACCCCGGGGCAGGGCTTGTTGACCATGCTGGTCGGTCTGTTATTGATGAATTTTCCGGGTAAATACAAGCTGGAGCGCTGGCTGGTGCGCCGCCCCGGCGTGCTGCGAGGGCTTAACTGGATGCGCAGCAGGAGGGATCAGGCGCCGTTTGACACTCCCGCAGAATAAATTGCGACAGTTTGGCCTTCCGGCCTTATAATCGCCCCGATTTTACCTCACGCAGGGATATCCAGGATGATTGGAAAAATGGTTTCACTGGGTTTTGACCTGGCGACACTGCCGGCCCGTATGACCTACAGGGGGACCAGGGCCATGCTGACGATGCCCGGTGATTTCGAGCGGGTTCTGGTGGAAATACGCGAGGCTTCAGATGAGGTGGCCCTGGAGATCCAGGCACTGATGGCCGATGTGGACGCCGACATGAGCCAGAAGACCGCCCACTTGAATAGTGAGCAAAAACAGCAGGCCGCGGAGCTGGCCCTGGATGCCGCTGAAAAGCATTTGAGTATGGCGGCACTGAATATGCTGCGCGCCCTGTGGCTGGCGGTGGATTCAAGCCGTGGCCTGGAGCATGACAAGGAGTCCGTGATCATAGAGCACGAGCGATAGATCCCATTGTTCAAGCGGCACTCAGGGCGAATGGCGGCAGTTCAGCCACTTTAGGCGTGCGATTGCCGATGGCGCGCATGACATTCACCATCGCTGGAATGTGGTGCGCTATCAACGGCAGGCCGGTGGTCAGCAGCGATACCGATATCTCTCTTTCGGGGTCGGCCCAGGAGAATTTGTTGATCAGGCCCAGATGTCCGAAGGCATGGCCGCTGCCGGGGCCCCATATACCGAAGGGCTCATCACCCAGCATCAGGCCCGCGCTGAAGCGCATCGGGATCATCAGGGTATGGTCCAGGGTGCGGCTTCCAAACTCCTGCACTGTCCTGGCGACGGTGCTCTGCGAACAAATACGTCTTCTGCCCCATTTACCGCCATTGAGCATCATCTGGAAGAATTTTGATACCTCTTCCGCTGTACCGACCAGATTACCCGCGGGAATGATGGCATCCTGAAAGCGCGGGTCGTTGCACATGCTTTCCAGCGATGAAAGATCGGCGGTGCCAAGGGCGCGCTTGAGAAGGGCCCTGAGTAACAGCCCCGGCCGGGGGCCGGTGGTATAAGTTGCGGCCAATTTATCCAGGTGTCGGGGTTCGATGCCGTAGGTGAAGTACTTCATACCCATGGGCTGGCGGATTTTTTTGTCGATATAGGCATTGATGTCATCGCCAGTCACTTGCCGAATTACCCTCTCCAGTACGAAACCCCCGGTAATGGCGTGATAGGCCAATTTCGAGCCGTCGGTGGTGATGGGCTGCGCATCACACAGCAGTTCCCATGCTTTATCTTCGTCCCATAGCGTGTCCAGGGGGGTGTTGCTGGGCAAGCCTGGGATGCCGCCGCGATGGGCGAGGATCTGGTGAATGGTGATGTTTTGCTTGCCGTTGCGGGCGAATTCCGGGGCGTAGAACGCGACCGGATCCATCACGTTGATAAGTCCGTCTTCAGACAACATATGCATCAGCAGCGCGGTGATGCCTTTGGAGGTGGAGAACTGACAGACCGGTGTGGCGGCACTCATCAGGACCTTTTTGTCATCCGGGCTATCGTCCGGGCCATTGCCCAGAGCGTGGCCGATGCCGCGGGACATCAGTACTTTACCCTGGCGCCTGATACTGAGCGAGATACCGGGGTGCACCCCGGTCTTGTACAGCTTGACGATATTGTGCCATATCTCGTCAATGTCGTCCTGTGCCATGCCGACCAGCTGTGGGTCGACTTCCTTTTTCTCGTCAATGGTGATGACTGAATCGAGGTCCCTGGGTATATCACTCAGGTGAAGAACGCGCTTGCGTAGAAAATCCATAGCCAGTTCTTTGTTCACAGTTATTTCACCAGGTTTAATCGGTCATCGCGGTAACAAACCAGATGGCCCCGGGGAGGCTGAGTGCGCCGTCCTGGTAGTAGGGCGTCAGCGCCTCTTCCATGGAGCTGAATACCCGCTCAATGACTTCCGGCTCCTGGTTCGCCAGCAGCATGCTGACCGGCCCTATCATGGCCAGCTCTCTCACGCTCTGCTGTAGGGTCGGGGCTTTGTCGAAGCGCATATCCGTGGTGAATGACTGCACCGCGACATCGCAAAAACCGCTGCTTTGCAGTATGTCCTGAACCCGCTGTGAGTCGGCAAAAGCGAAAGGGCCGGGGGCATGCGGGTCAGATTTCTCCGGTGGTGCTACGTGCTGCAGGGCGGCCTGCACGGGGATGCGTGTCCAGTCGTTCTCCTTCATGGACTGCCAGCAGCAGAAAGCCAGGCGCGCCTGTGGGCGCATGGCCTTGCGTATATTGCTGAAGGCAGTCACCGGGTCGTCAAAGAACATCACACCGAAGCGAGAAAAAATCAGGTCGAAATTGCCCGTGTCGAAGGCATGTGTGGCAGCGTCCGCCTGAAGGAATGCGACATCCGCCCTATCCGCACCTGGCACGGCAGCATTGTCCCGGGCAACTTGCAGCATGGGCCCGGAGATGTCGACCCCCAGAACCCGGCTGCCCGCTCCCAACTTCTCGGCAAGCATCATACTCTGGCTGCCACAGCCGCAACCTATATCCAGTGCGTGGCGAGACCCCTCTGGCCGGGCATGGGCCAGCAGCGCTTCACTCACCGGGCGCAGTAAGCGCGCCATGGTGCCATCTTCCCGCGCCCAGCGCTTGCCAGCGTCTCCATTCCAGTATTCGATTTGTTTTGCGTTGCTCATGAGTGTACTTCCAATACGATAAAAGGTTCATTGTCGTGCATTACCGTGGCGTATGGAATTGATCGGGATCAAATCTTTGTCACGGCGATTTCTGCAATAATTTGTGGGGTGGCTTGCTGTGCGGGTTTGTCCGACAGGAATTTTCGGCTATCCTCATGGTATGTGCCACAGTACACTACATAATGTCCAGGTATTACACTTACAGCGAGGATTCACTATGCGCCCTGACAAATACTGGCAATCGATAGTCTGTGCTTTCCTGCTGCTAGCCCTGCCTGTTTTTGCCCAGACGGACAACGTGCTACTGCAATCCGACTGGATGGAGTTGGTCAAGGGCTCTCGCGACGAGGCGTTCGGTGCTGAGATTCGGGAAATCGAGGACAGAGATGGCGACGGTACCCGCAAGATCACCCTGGCTATTCCCAAGGCGGCCATCAGAGACCCTGATGCCATCGAGGAAGTGGTGGTGATCGGCAGAAAGCCGGAGAAACCCGAGCCCCTGGACATCAGCTACGAATGGCTGGATGACTACGACAACGACAATTACGGCCTGGTAATCCGCCTGGGCAAGGATACCGAGTGGCCTATCCGCTTGTACCTGAATTCTGCCCCCGGGTTTATGCGCTAAAGCGTTCGCCGCGGAGCTGACCGCACGGTTCTGAAGCAGTTGATTGCCTACCTGGACCGGGAGCAGCAGGGTTTTTCCATGCATGTGCGCTAGGGTGACCCGCGTGGAAACTGTTAATAACAGGAGCAAGAACCATGGCCGGTACACTCGCGCATCGCAAAGAACTCTGTTTTTGGGGGTGGGGCTATACCGATGAGGCCCTGACCCCGGCGGAGCAGCAGCATGTCGGCCAACTGGCAAGCCTGTTGGGTATCACCGATGCGCCACCGGGGCCGCCCGGGCTCGATGAATTCGATTTGCGAGCACCGCGTGTGTCCGCACCTGATGCCCTGTCATCGATTCTTTCCGCGACGCCCTACGACCGCATAACGCACGGTTACGGCAAGTCCTTTGCCGATCTGGTACGCATGCAAATGCGTGACATGCCCAACCCGCCGGACTGGGTGGCATTTCCCCGTAACGAGGACGATATCTGTGCACTGCTGGACTTCGCCGCCGGCTGTGGCGCCGCGCTCATTCCCTTTGGCGGTGGCACCAGTGTCTGCGGCGGTGTAGAGCCGGATGTGGGCGGTGACTATGGGGCGGTGAT
>QNFS01000106.1 GCA_003646415.1 Gammaproteobacteria bacterium | reverse complement strand
TTGCCTGCGGCTTCCTTCAGATTCCACCTCGCGATGGACACCCTTGCCGTCCGGCTAATCGTTCCCCTTGCCGGGTCGATAGTGGACTTTCACCACCAAGTCATCCGACCGCCACCACGCGTACCGGAACAGCGCCCATCAAGGCGCTACGCGCCATGCCTGGCGCACAACAAAGAAGGGGCCTTCAATGAAGGCCCCTTCTCGGTTTCAGTTCAGCAGCGCCGACTGGCGTCGGCTTGCCTTACCTCACTGCGCTAGTAGACATCCTTACGGGTGTTGTAGACGTTGAACTTGCCAGTCGGGGTAACCAGGCGCTTGTCCTTGATCACTTTCTTCAACTTGCGAGTCTTGTCATCAACCACCACGATGGCGGACGTTTGATCCTTGCCATTCCAGACAGAGAACCACACCTCGTCGCCGGCCTTGTTGTACTCGGGCTGTACCACTCTGGCAGGGCCCTCGCCTACATCAGCCCACTTGGCAATGGGCAGGACTTCGTAACCTCCTTCGAAGTTATTGATGTCATACACCGCCACAGACTGGCTGACCTTGGCATCCGGGTGCAGCGGGTTATCCACCCACAGGTTCTTCGACTTGGGATGAGTCTTGACGAACAAGGAGCCACCACCCTGAGCCTTCAGCGTACGCACCACTTTCCAGGCGTGCTTCTTGTGCCCTTTGGGGTCCGTGCCGATGAAGGTTATATTCTCGTTACCAAGAGCGGAGGTTACCCACACAGGACCATACTTGGGATCGTTGACATTGGCGCCACGACCCGGGTGCGGAATCTTGGTCACATCGATCAGGGCTTCGATCTTACGCTCCTGAGCATCGACCACCGCGACCTTGTTGGACTTGTTCGCCGCGGTCAGGAAGTAGCGGTGGGTAGAATCCCAACCACCATCATGCAGATAGCGCGCAGCTTCCAGTGTGGTCACATTGAGCGCATCCATATTGCTGTAGTTCACCAGCAGGATTTTGCCGGTCTCCTTGACGTTCACGATGAACTCCGGATGCTTGTGCGAGGCCACGATAGCCGCAACACGCGGTTCCGGGTGGTACTCCTGAGTGTCCACGGTCATGCCTCGAGTAGAGACAATCTTTTTCGGCTCCAGGGTCGGGCCGTCCATCAACACATACTGGGGAGGCCAGTAGGCGCCAGCAATGGCGATCTTGTCCTCATAGCCCTTGTACTTGGAGGTCTCCACCGAGCGGGCTTCCAGGCCGATCTTGATCTCAGCGACTACCTTGGGCGGGTTCATATACAAGTCGATCAGATCCACCTTGGCATCGCGGCCGATAGTGTATACATAGCGACCGGAGTCAGATGGCCGGGAGATATGCACCGCATAGCCGGTCTTCAGTACAGCGATGATATCCTTGCTGTCACCATCGATCAGCGCTACCTCTCCAGAATCACGCAGGGTCACCGCCATGATATTGTCGATATCGTACTTGTGCTGCGCCTTGGTAGGACGCTTGTCAACCGGTACATACACTTTCCAGCTGTCTTTTATCTCCTTCATGCCCCACTCGGGAGGCTGCGGCGGCTCATGCTGCAGGAAGCGCGCCATGATATCAATTTGTTCTTCGGTGAAATCGCCCGATGTGCCCCAGTTGGGCATACCGCCCGGGCTGCCGTAGTTGATCAGCACTTTGAGGAACTCGGTACCACGCTCCTGTGTGATATCGGGGGTCAGCGGCTTGCCTGTCGCACCCTTGCGCAACACGCCGTGACAGCCTGCGCAGCGCTCGAAAAAGAGCTTGGTGGCAACTTCATATTCCGCCTGTGTCATATCCGGAGCACCCGGACTCACCACGCGTTTCAGTTCCCCCGCCGGTACAGGCGCGCCCTTATAGGCCATTTCCCCTGGCGTCACACCCGGGTGGTCTGTCTTGTCCTTGGCAATGGCGCCGCCAGACAGGCTCAAACCGGTGAGAACCGCCGCCATAGGCAGCAGCTTTGTCCAATGTATTACTGTTTTCTTCATTTTTCTTCCCCTCCGCAGGAATAGCGGTTGCGCGGTGCAGACTACGCCTCTGCCTGAAAATCACCTTGACGCATATCAACAAAAGTTCCTGATTTCGTCAAGAATCAGAAGTAATGACCTGTTGTTCCAGCTTCTTCTCCCTCGCCTCTCGCTTCTTGCGTTTTTCCACCAGCGGCGGACAGCGGTACTCTTCCCAGTAGCTCACCTGGCACTCCAGGCAGTAGTGGCACTCATTGTCGATGATTTCACCCGTTGGCCTGATGGCGGCGATCTGGCACTGGTGCGCACAGGACTGGCACGGTTGGGCACACTCGCTGCGGCGACGCAACCAGTCGAATATCTTGAAACGGGTTGCGAAGCTGAGCCCCGCACCCAGAGGACATAGATATTTGCAGTAAAACTTGCTATTAAAGGCCGAGACGGCCAGCAGGGCCACCGCATAGACCACAAAGACTGGTTCCCGGGCAAAGCGCAGGATAAAGGTTGTCTTGAAGGGCTCCACCTCAGCCAACCTGGCCGCGTTCACCATGGAATCCAGAGACAGGCCCACCAGGGCAATCAGGATAAAATACTTTATCGCCCACAGGCGCTCGTGCACCATCTGCGGGAGCCGATACCCTTCGATCCCCAGGCGGGTCGCCAATTTGCTGATGAGGTCCTGGGCGGCCCCGAACGGGCACAACCAGCCGCAGTAGACTCCACGCCCCCACAAAAGAATACTGACTGCCACAAACGCCCACAGCAGGAATATCACCGGCTCTATCAGCAGTGTATCCCAGGAAAAGCCGCCACTGAGGCTATGAAAGAAGGCCAGCAAGTTAATAACCGACAGTTGGGCAGAGCAATAAAAACCGATAAAAAATACCGTGAACAGCAGATAAACAACGCGCATGCGGTGGAACAGCACCGTGCGCTTCACCAGCCAATCCTGGAAGAACAACACCGTCAGCAATAATAGTAAAGCCATGGTGACGACCACCAACTCAAATAGGCGGTCCTGCCACAACATCTTCCAGGCGGGTTCATCCCAGCCGATATCCGATGGAACGACGATCTCCATGCCGGGCATAGCTGGCGTACTGCCGCGAGGAATGCCGTAGGCCTCGGCCACCCGGTGCACCGCCTTATTCACCGAGCTGGTCAGTACCATGGTTGTTATGGTGGCCCCGGTTATACCGTCGATACCGACATATCCCGCCCTGCCATGGGCGCCAACACGGATCTTGTCTGTGGTCCTCTTGCCGATAAACTGGTTGATAAACGCGGACAGGTCATCATCCGAGATGCCAATGACCAGGATCGGCTCCTCATGGTGTAGAATGGCGATACCCACAATCAATCCATCTTCGCCCAGTCCAACCAGGGTGTTAATAGGCTTGCCCGAGTAGGCGGAAATGGACGCCAGCTCTCCAGTAGTGAAGGCATAGCCCAACTGCCCGCGCTCACTGCGAACCGAATAGGCCAGGGTCTCGTCATTGAGGGGGGCTATCGATTGCGCGGCCGGAAAGACCCGCTGGACCTCGCTCAGGCTCAGTTCGCCCGCGCCGGCCCCAGCGGTCACTAACATGAGCAGGGTGGCCCATAACAGGATAAGATTTCGATTAACGTGCATGTATACGCCCGGGCTGGGAGCGCTGTCGTGCGCCCCTTGTTGTGCATTGAATGTTATAACTCCCGGGCTGAGGTACTGTTGATCTGTATCAAGCAAGCTTGTCCCAGTGTACTGAAATGAAGTCTTCGATCTGATGATAAACCATACGGGTATAACCATACTACTACTACTGATAGCGCCGTTCCTATCACCTCTCTCACTGGCCGGCGACAGCGCCGATGCGGTTAACGAGCGTATCCCGGTCAACAGCGCCGAAATAGAGGCCCACTGGCAGGTGGATTGCGCCGCGGCCTGGGAGCATCTGCTCGCGGTGGCGGCCCAGCCCACTAACAAGGACAACTGCGGCATTACGGAGCAACTGCGGCAGGAGATCCAACTGTGTGCATTTATTTACCAGGCACCCGGCAATAGCTCCCAACACTGGTGTCCCGATTACAGGGGTGTTTCGAAGCGCCTGAATGAAGCCGGCAAATCAGTTAAATGCCCGGTATCGACCCTGCAAATGGTGGAATGTCAGCCTCCAACCCAATAGTCCTCAAGGGCGATCAGGCACAAGCGAACACCTGTTTTCTCGACGGATATCAAGATTCTCCTGATTCAGAAGAATCATCCCGGAGATTTCATGAGTGAACGGAATAAAAGGTCATTTTTCTTTGGCCTTCGCATATCGACGTTCTACGTGGTGCATTTGGCGATCACACCAGCAAGTGACGACCGCAGAACACATACAGGTGCCGAAAGCAATAAACGGCCGTAGCTGAAATCGGCTTTAACTTTATGGCTTAACGGGTGAAAAAAGATATGGAGTATGGTAGCATCATGACTTGGTGGGGCCGTCCAGGAATATTTATTTCGTAGCTGTGTTTCGAGGGATTTAAACGGTTCCGTCGTCATTGTTTGTGAAATATCAGGGTTATCGACTTGCTGCCTCTCCCCCGGGAGAGTTATTATGCGCGCCCGCGACTTGCTGCCTCTCCCCCGGGAGAGTTATTATGCGCGCCCGCGACGATTTGTCGTACTTCAAATTAGAATTGCACAAGGTGAAAAGCATGTCAGACAACGACCAGGGCGATTCCGGTCAGGTACCAATGATGCAAAAACTGTTGGACAACCCGTTTCTTCTGCTATTTATAGGCGTGGCCTCACCGGCCGTGCTGTATCTGGGCTGGGGCATCATGGAAATTGTCATGATACCGGCGCGTTAAACACAACAGCTAAAGCACATACCAAAGCTAAAACACATACCAAGAGCATAGAAGAAAGGGGTTAATCTATGTCGAGTTTGTTGCCTCCCACCAAAAAAATATGGTGGAATGAACCGATTCACAAATCCGAGTTGCTGTGGATATCACTGGTCTTTGTCTGGGGCCTGGTGATGACCTTCATGATGCCCTACTGGCACGTGGTCGGAAAACAGAACCTCGGCACCGAAACTTACCAAACCACACCCAAGGCCTTCCAGACCACGGTCCAGGCCTTCGTGGACAAATATACTGTCCGCAATGAGGGACCCCGGAATTACCCGGTAGTCGCGCCACCCGCTGGTGGCGATGTCTACATGCTGGCCCGGCTGTGGGACTGGTGGCCGATTATCGAGCTGAAAAAAGGGGAAACCTATCGCTTCCACCTGTCCTCACTGGACTGGCAGCACGGCTTCTCCCTGCAACCGGCCAATATCAATATCCAGGTCGTACCCAATTACGAACACGTATTCACCCTGACACCCAACGCGGCCGGTGAGTACTCGGTGATCTGTAATGAGTACTGCGGCATTGGTCATCACCTGATGATCGGCAAAATACTGGTAGTGGACTAGGGAAAAGGACATGGCGAACAACAACTTTAGAACTTGTCCGGACACCGGACTCAAGTTTAATGCTCCGGCGGAAAACCTGATAAAGGCCCATGCCGTCGCGGCGGTGGTATTTCTCCTGGTGGGAGGGCTCTACGGATTAATGGTAGGCCTGACCCGCTGGCAGGCTGTCCATTTGCTGGGTGCGGAAGACTTCTACATGGTACTGACCCTGCACGGCCTCAACGTACTGATTTTCTGGATGATATTTTTTGAAATCGCGATTCTGTATTTCTGCTCTTCAGTCCTACTAGGCTGTCGCCTGGCAACGCCCAAGTGGGCGTGGGTCGGATTTTTACTGATGGTGATTGGCGCTGTCATGAACAATGTGATTGTGCTGCAGGGCAGTTCCAGTGTCATGATGACATCCTACGTACCACTGGAAGCTGACCCGCTGTTTTACCTGAGCCTGATTCTGTTTGCGGTCGGGGCATTGATCAGTTGCTTCGTGTTTTTCGGCACCCTGGTGATTGCCAAGAACGACAAGACCTATGAGGGATCAGTACCTCTGGTGACCTTCGGCGCCATCACGGCGGCGATCATCGCGGTATTCACCATAGTCAGCGGCGCCATCATCATGATACCAACAT
The DNA here is from genome assembly GCA_003646415.1 of Gammaproteobacteria bacterium. Classification (GTDB taxonomy): domain Bacteria; phylum Pseudomonadota; class Gammaproteobacteria; order Pseudomonadales; family Halieaceae; genus JBALVO01. The sequence goes on along the minus strand of QNFS01000106.1, from coordinate 2,338 downwards.
TCCTGTGGAGTGTCGGCCTGGTAGGCGAGATCAACGTCCTGGCCTATCGTATGGTGTGGTGGGCCTTTGGCCACTCCTCCCAGCAAATCAACATGGCGGCTCACGTGTCAGCCTGGTATGCCATCGCAGCCATTGTATTTGGCGCCAGGCCCCTGTCGGAGAAAGTAAGCCGCACCGCCTTCCTTGTCTACATCCTATTTCTGCAGCTCGCCAGCGTTCACCACCTGTTGGTAGACCCGGGACTGAGCTCAAACTTCAAGATGTTCAACACCAGCTATGCCATGTACCTGGCCGTGATGGCCAGTATGGTGCATGGTCTGACGGTGCCCGGCTCCATCGAGGCCGCCCAGCGCGCCAGAGGGCACACGGCGGGGCTGTTTACCTGGTTGCGCAAGGCGCCCTGGGGTAACCCGGTGTTCTCGGGTATGTTTATTTCCCTGGTTGGATTCGGCTTCCTGGGCGGCATTACCGGCGTGGTGATGGGTGCGGAGCAAATCAATATCCTGGTACACAACACACTGTATGTACCCGGCCATTTCCACGCAACGGTCGTACTGGGCAGCACGCTGGCGTTTATGGCGCTGGCCTACTGGCTGGTGCCGGTGTTGTTCCGCCGGGAGTTGGTGTGGAAAGGCCTGGCCAAGTGGCAGCCCTATCTGTTTGGCCTCGGCATGACGGGTGTATCGCTGTTCCTGATGGGCGCGGGCACACTGGGCGTACCGCGCCGGCACTGGGATATCGGCTTCGCCGGTACCGGCGGCATCACCCATGAATTCCCGGCAGCGGCCTACACCATGCTGGCCCTGAATGGCATGTCGGTGGTACTCGCAGTCTTTGGTGGTGCGGCGTTCTGCCTGATCATGGTCGGCACCATACTGTTTGGCAAGAAGCTGGGCGAGGAGCCCATGGCAGAGCCCTGTATGGTGGCTCCGGTTACCGAGGAAGAGTACAATGCCAACGGCGGTAGTGCTTTTGCCATACCGGGCACCGTGGTACTGGCGATGGTTTTCTTTGTCAGCTTCGCGCTGTACTATTTCATCAACTGGAAGTATCTGGCGGAAACCTGGGGCATTGGCTAGTGCGCATCCAGGGTGTCCCGGCTGACCGGGGCGCCCGTACCAGGCGGTTACTATTTCAAGTGAGTTTACATGCACGAGTATCGATGGCCGGCTTTAGCCGGCCTTTTTCTTTTTGTCGGCGCTGTCGCAGCGACCCCTGACCCGGATTTTTCCAGCTTTAGTCACGATGATGCCCTGGCCTACAGTCAGGCGGCCATCGGAACCACCGTGCAGGGCATAGAGCTTGTCAAAACCGATGGCTCACCGGTGTCACTGGAAGCCTATCGTGGTAAACCACTGGTGATCAGCATGATCTTCAGCAGCTGCCACCATATTTGCCCCAGCACCACCGTGCACCTGCAGGAAGTGGTCCAGAAGGCGCGTGATGTACTCGATGAGGACAGTTTCCAGGTGGTGACGGTCGGCTTTGACACGGCTAATGACAGCCCCCAGCGTATGACACACTTTCGCAACAGCAATGACGTGACAGATGAGCACTGGGATTTCCTGTCGGGTGATGCCACCAGCATGGACAAACTGGCACGCCAACTGGGGTTTATCTACACCCCTTCAGCCAGGGGCTTCGATCACCTGATACAATCCTCTGTGATCGATGCGAATGGTGTTATCTACCGACAGGTTTACGGTATATCATTCCCCACGCCGCAATTGATAGAACCGCTAAAGGAGATGGTTTTTGGCGAACCGAAAAGTCATTCCACCCTGGATTACCTGGGTGGCCGCATACGCTTGTTCTGCACCGTATACGACCCCGCGACAGATTCTTACCACATCGATATTTCGGTGTTTATCGGCACCTTCGTGGGACTGGTTGTTTCCATTATCTTCGGGCGCGTACTGTTCAAAGAGTGGCACCGCAGCATAAAGGCCGATAAATGAAAATACTGATGAAGCGGGGCTTTAACGCCCTGGACAGCCTGCTTTCAAAAGCATTCACGCCCGCCTGGAATCCCATGTACCAGTTAGGAGCCCTGTCATTCTTTTATTTCTGGATTGTGGCGGTAACCGGGGTCTACCTGTTCATCTTTTTCGAGACCAGTACCGCTGGCGCCCACGCCTCCATGGAGTATATCTCCGTCAAGCAGTGGTACCTGGGCGGCATCATACGCAGTTTTCATCGCTACGCCTCCGCGGCCATGGGCGTCTGTGTCACCGTGCACCTGTTGCGCGAATATGCCAGGGACCGCTACAGCGGGGTGCGCTGGTTCAGCTGGGTGTCGGGCATCCCCCTGCTGTGGCTGTTGTTTGCCTCCGCCATC
>QNFS01000105.1 GCA_003646415.1 Gammaproteobacteria bacterium | reverse complement strand
AGCCTATTTTGATGAGGCCCAACGCCAGGCCACCAAGGACGCGGCGACTCTGGCAGGCCTGCCGGTGTTGCGCCTGTTGAATGAGCCCACCGCGGCCGCTGTGGCCTACGGTCTGGAGTCCGCTGAAGAGGGTGTGATTGCTGTTTACGACCTGGGGGGGGGCACCTTCGATATCTCGATCCTGCACCTGCACCGGGGTGTGTTCGAAGTGTTGGCCACCGGGGGTGATACCGCCCTGGGTGGGGACGATTTTGATGCGGCCATTGCTGACTGGGTGATTCAGGAATCAGGCTCACCGTCACTGGCGCCTGGCCAGTATCGGCAGCTACAGGCCATGTCCCGTGCTGCCAAAGAGTCTTTGTCCACCGCGTCCGGCGTCGATATCAATATGGCCGAAATCCTGCCCGGCGGTGCGGCTGTCACGCTGACCCGGGAGACTTTTGAGTCCCTGATTCAGCCGTTGGTCAAGTTTACCCTGCGCGCTTGCCGGCGCTGCCTGCGCGATGCGCAACTGGATGTGGGGATAGATAATATCGTTATGGTGGGTGGTTCTACCCGGGTGCCCCTAGTGCGTGAGGCGGTGGCGGATTTCTTCGGGTGCGAGCCTCTCACGGATATCGACCCGGACCAGGTGGTGGCGATAGGCGCCGCCATTCAGGCGGATATCCTGGTGGGTAACCGCCCTGAGGGTGACTTGCTGCTGCTGGATGTGATCCCGTTGTCGCTGGGACTGGAAACCATGGGCGGGCTGGTGGAAAAAATTGTACCCCGCAACACCACGATTCCGGTAAGTCGGGCCCAGGAATTTACCACTTTCAAGGATGGCCAGACGGCGCTGGCCGTACACATTGTCCAGGGTGAACGCGAGTTGGTTGCCGACTCCCGATCACTGGCGCGCTTTGAGCTGTATGGTATTCCTCCCATGGTGGCCGGCGCAGCCCGTATTCTGGTCACTTTCCAGGTAGATGCCGACGGCCTGCTCAACGTGTCCGCCCGGGAGGAGATCACCGGCGCGCAGAGCAGCGTTACCGTCAAACCCTCCTTCGGCTTGAGCGATGGTGAGGTTGCCGGCATGTTACAGGCCTCATTCAGTCACGCAGGAGAGGATAAACTGGCGCGTCAGCTGGCGGAGCAGCGGCTGGCCGCCCGGCAACTGGTTGAAGGGCTGGAAGCGGCCCTGGCGGCCGATGGAGACACTCTGCTGGATGCGGATGAGTGCGCAGCCCTGCGGGCGCAAATGACGGAACTGCAAACCCTGATGGCCAGTGATGATATGGATGCCATGCGCAAGTTGACCGAGCAATTGGGGCGCAGCAGTGAAGCCTTTGCCACCCGGCGTATGGACAAGAGTATCCGGGAAGCCCTCGCCGGTGTAGCGCTGGACTCCCTCGACCAGGAGGTGAAGGAGTGACGCGCATCGTGGTACTACCCAATGAAGCCCTGTGCCCTGACGGAGCGGTCGTCGAGGTGGAGCCCGGGGAGAGTATTTGCCAGGCGCTGTTGCGCAATGATATTGAAATTGAGCATGCCTGCGAGATGTCCTGTGCGTGCACCACCTGCCATATCATCGTGCGTGAGGGCTACGACTCCCTGGAGGAGGCGGATGAGTTGGAGGATGATTTCCTGGACAGGGCATGGGGGCTGGAGCCGGAATCGCGCCTGAGCTGCCAGGCGATTGTCGTGGATGAGGACCTGGTGGTGGAAATTCCGCGCTACACTATCAATATGGTCTCTGAAAGACACTGATCAGGAGTCAACCCATGCAGTGGACAGATATCAACGACATCGCGATCGAGTTGCTGGAGGCCCACCCGGATGTGGATCCTCTGGCCATCAACTTTGTCGACCTGCGCAACTGGGTTCTGGCGCTGCCCGATTTTGACGATGACCCCAAGCACAGTGGCGAGAAGATTCTGGAGGCCATTCAGGCGGCGTGGATCGAGGAATTGGATTGACTGTTTGGCTCCAGCGCATTGAATGCCGCCGCAGGTAGCCCACTGATATACAAGCGAAAGAATCTCTCCCATCCCGCCGATTCAGGGTGAAAAATGGACCCAAAATCCGTATAATTGCGCGCTTCGTTTATTTTCCCTGATTGGAGATATCCCATGGCCGTAGAACGCACCCTGTCCATTATCAAGCCCGATGCAGTTGGCAAGAACATCGTAGGTAAAATTTACTCCCGTTTCGAAACCAACGGCCTGCAAATCGTCGCCTCCAAAATGCTGCTTCTGAGCGATGCAGTCGCCGGCGGTTTCTACGCTGAGCACCGCGAGCGGCCCTTCTTCCCCGACCTGATCAAGTTTATGACGTCCGGTCCGGTGGTGGTTCAGGTGCTCGAAGGTGAGGGCGCTGTCGCTAAAAATCGTGACCTGATGGGCGCCACAAACCCACAGGAAGCGGCAGAGGGCACTATTCGCGCCGACTTCGCTTCATCCATCGATGCCAATGCGGTGCACGGCTCTGACTCCCCGGAATCAGCCGCCCGGGAGATCGCCTATTTCTTCGCCGCCAGCGAGCTGTGTGAACGCTAGGCACCGCTGCCTGCTTTGATTTTATGACGTCCGCAATCGCCAGCACCGCGCAACAGTCCGCTCAGGAAAGCCCCAGGGTTAACCTGCTGGGACTGTCCCTGCGCCAGATGGAACAGTTCTTCCTGGATTTGGGGGAGAAAAAGTTCCGCGCGCAGCAGGTGTTGAAGTGGATACACCATGCGGGCGTCACCGATATCGTACAAATGACCAACCTGGGCAAGGCCCTGCGCGACAAGCTTGGGGATATCGCTGAAGTTCGCCCGCCCCGGATAGTCAGCCAGCACGACTCCAGCGACGGTACCCGCAAGTGGGCCATTGCCGTGGATGGCGGCGGCCTGATCGAGTCTGTGCTGATTCCCGAGGCTGGCCGGGCTACCCTGTGTGTGTCTTCCCAGGTGGGTTGCAGCCTGGACTGCAGTTTTTGCTCAACCGGCAAGCAGGGTTTCCAGCGTGACCTCAGTGCCGCGGAAATCATCGGCCAGGTGTGGCTGGCGATTAAATCCTATGATGCCTTCCAGTCGGGCAACGGTCGTATTGTCACCAATGTGGTGATGATGGGCATGGGTGAGCCCCTGCTGAACTTCGATAATGTGGTGGCCGCCATGGACCTGATGCTGGAGGATCTGGCCTACGGTATTTCCAAGCGCCGGGTGACGCTGAGCACCTCCGGCGTGGCGCCTGCCCTGGATCGCCTGGCCGAAGTCAGTGAGGTCTCCCTGGCCGTATCCCTGCATGCCCCCAACGATGAATTGCGCAACCAGTTGGTGCCGATTAACCGCAAATACCCGATTGCAGTCCTGCTCGAAAGCTGCCGCAACTATATCGGTGCGCAGCGCGACAGCAAGCGGGTGGTCACGGTGGAGTACACTCTGATAGCCGGCGTCAATGATCAGCGCGAACATGCCCGGGAGCTTGCTGTGCTATTGCGGGACTTCCCCTGCAAGATCAACCTGATCCCGTTCAACACATTCGAGCAGAGTGACTACCAGCGCCCCAGCGGCAATGCAGTATCACGTTTCTGGCAAGTACTGGTGGATGCAGGATATATTGTCACAGTCAGGACCACGCGGGGTGATGATATCAATGCTGCCTGTGGTCAACTGGTGGGTCAGGTCGTAGACCGCACCCGTCGTAGTGAGCGCCACCGGGCGGCTGCTGAAACTCAAATCATTGAAGTGGGGTAGGGGTGTTTACTATTACTGGAATAAAACTCAGGAAGTTCGTGCTACTGCCCGCTCTGGCGCTTGTTGTCGCGATGGGCAGCGGTTGTATCACCACCACCGAGGGCGGATTTACCGAGGAAGCGTCGCCCAGCAAAGCCCTGGAGAAGAGGGTGGCGCTGGCGCGGCAGTATATCGGACAGGGTAACTGGGAGGCGGCCAAACGCAATCTCCAGCTTGCCACCGATATCGACCCCAACAATGCCGAGGTATATGAGGCGTTTGCGTTGGTCTACCAAAGCACTGGTGAATACGAACTGGCGGAGGAGAACTTTAAGAAGGCGCTCAGGCTGGATTCCAAACTTTCCCGTGCGCGCAATAATTATGCGGCCTTCCTGTTCAGCCAGGGGCGCTATGAGGATGCCGAGAAACAGTTGGATTACGTGGTCAAGGACACCCTGTACTCGGCCCGGCCAAGCGCATTCGTGAACCTGGGTCTGTGTCGTGTGCAACTGTTCGACCCCCAGGGCGCCGAGGAGGCTTTTGTGCGGGCACTCGCCATGGACCGTACCAATAGAATCGCACTGCTGGAAGTCGCCCAGATTCGTCTTGACGCGGGGGACTTCAAAACTGCCGGCACCTATTACGATACCTACAAAAGAGTTGCGCGCCAACAATCAGCGCGGGGCCTGTGGCTGGGTATTCGCCTGGCCCAGGCGACGGGAGACCGCGATGCTGAGGGCAGCTATGTATTGGCCCTGAGCAACATCTATCCCGATTCAGCTGAATATCAGGCCTATCTGCGGGCGCAGCAAAGTGACTGACGAAGCCGCACGGCAACTGGATGCCTTTACCACCCCGGGAACATTATTAAAGGCAGCCAGGGAGGCCCAGGGTATTGGGGAACGTGAGGCGGCAGACCGCCTCAACCTTATGCCGGGCTATGTCACTATTCTGGAACGGGATGATTACCAGGCCCTGCGCAGTCCTGCTTTCGCCCGGGGCTATGTCAAGGCCTATGGTAAGCTGCTGGGCCTTGATGAGGGGCAGTTGCTCGACTCCTTCGACCAGCAGCGCGAGGGTGATGAGGAGCCGCAACAGAGGCGGGTTGAGACCCGGCCACTGCAATTACAGCGCACGGGTCTGGGTGTGGTGACCGGGCTGGTCGTATTGTTATTATTGGTACTGGCACTCTGGTGGTGGCGGGGTGGTCAGGCTGAGGGAGTGAAATCTGTGGACAGCGGTGCTGTGCAATCAATTAACAGCGAGCCGGTGGCTCTTCCCGCAACAGGTGAGCAATGAATCCCGAGTCTCCGATTGTGCGTCGCCACACCCGCCAGATCTTCGTGGGCGATGTGCCGGTGGGAGGCGATGCGCCAATTAGCGTGCAGAGTATGACCAATACCGAGACCTGTGATGTGGCGGCAACCGTGGCACAGGTGCGCGCCATAGAAGACGCGGGTGCCGATATTGTGCGTATCTCCGTGCCGAGTATGGAAGCGGCCGAGGCTTTTCGCCAGATTCGCACTCAGGTCACGGTGCCGCTGGTTGCAGATATCCACTTCGATCACAAGATCGCACTCAAGGTCTCTGAATACGGTGTCGATTGTCTGCGTATCAACCCGGGGAATATTGGCAGGGACGACAAGGTACGGGCGGTTATTGACAGTGCCCGGGACAAGGGTATACCGATTCGCATCGGGGTCAATGCGGGCTCCCTGGGTAAGGATCTGCAGCGCAAATATGGTGAGCCCACAGCCGAGGCGCTGGTGGAATCGGCCATGCACCACGTGAATATCCTGGATAAATTCAATTATCCCGACTTCAAGGTCAGTGTTAAGGCGTCGGGTGTATTTATGGCGGTGGAGGCCTATCGCCTGCTGTCCAAAGAGATCGAGCAGCCCCTGCATCTGGGTATCACTGAGGCGGGCGGTTTGCGCGGCGGCTCGGTAAAATCGGCGGTGGGTCTGGGCATGCTGTTGATGGATGGCATCGGCGATACCATCCGTGTTTCACTGGCGGCGGACCCGGTGGAAGAGGTCAAGGTCGGTTTCGAAATCCTGAAAAGCCTCAAATTGCGTGCCAATGGCATCAATTTCATCGCCTGTCCCAGTTGCTCCCGCCAGAACTTTGATGTGGTCGCCACCATGAATATTCTGGAGCAGCGTTTGGAAGATGTGCGCACTTCCATGGATGTCGCCGTGATCGGCTGTATTGTGAACGGCCCCGGGGAGGCCCGTGAAGCGGACATAGGGCTTACCGGTGCCAGCCCCAACAACCTGATCTATGTGGGGGGAGAGCCAGACCACAAGGTCAGCAACGAGGATTTTGTCGATCACCTGGAGCAGGTGATACGCCAACGCGCGATGGAGCTTGAACAAGAGCGGGCGGCGCAGGATGAAAAACTGATTGTGAAATCTGATCGATAGAGACGACCCCTGGAGAGTACGTGAGTAATATAAGAGCCATCCGCGGGATGAATGATATCCTGCCGGATGAGACCCCCTATTGGCAGTTTCTGGAGCGGACGGTACAGCGTGTGTTGGCCAGTTACGGTTACAGTGAGATTCGCCTGCCCGTGGTGGAGCAAACTGAACTGTTCAAGCGCTCCATTGGTGAGGTCACCGATATTGTTGAGAAGGAGATGTACACCTTCAATGATCACAATGATGTGAGCCTGACACTACGCCCGGAAGGTACCGCCGGCTGTGTGCGTGCGGTTATTGCGCACGGCATGCTCAATGTTCCGCAGCGCCTCTGGTACGCCGGGCCCATGTTTCGCTACGAGCGTCCGCAGAAAGGCCGGCAGCGACAGTTTCATCAGGTCGGGGTGGAATCCTTCGGGATAGCGACGCCGGATATGGACGCACAGATCATCCTGCTTTCCGCCAGGCTGTGGCGGCAGCTGGGTATCGATGACGGTGTACAACTGCAGCTTAATTCCATTGGCAGCAGCGATGCTCGAAAAGCTTACCGGGCAGCGCTGGTAGCATACCTGGAACAGCATGTGGAGGCGCTGGATGAAGACAGCCAACGCCGACTGCACAGCAACCCCCTGCGCATACTCGATAGCAAGAACCCGGACACCCAGGCCTTGCTGGATGGCGCGCCGGCTCTGGCCGATTACCTGGATGACGAATCCCGTGCCGATTTCGCCCGTTTACGTGATTTGCTGGATGCCGCGGGTGTGCCCTATGTGGTTAATTCGCGGCTGGTGCGCGGCCTGGACTACTACAACAAAACAGTATTTGAGTGGGTGACCGATCGCCTGGGCGCCCAGGGCACGGTTTGTGCCGGAGGGCGTTATGATGGCCTGGTGCAGCAGTTGGGTGGCAGGGCCACGCCCGGCGTTGGTTTCGCCATGGGCATGGAGCGCTTGATCCTGTTGTTGATTGAGCTGGGGGTCGCGGCCGGCACGTCGCCACTGGCCCAGGTGTATGTGGTGGCCGTTGGTGATGAGGCACAGCGGACGGCGCTGGCGGTCGTAGAGCAACTGCGCGACCAACTGCCCGCTCTGGATATCGTACAGCACGCCGGTGGCGGCAGTTTCAAAAGCCAGATGAAAAAGGCGGACAAGAGCGGCGCCCGGGTTGCCCTGATATGGGGTGAAGATGAAGTGGCGGCACAGACGGTGAGCGTCAAACCCCTGCGGGATACGGGTGGTGAGGGGGCGCGGGCGTTACAGCAAACGGTGCCGGTTGAAAAATTACAAGAGACACTGTGCGCGGTGCTCGCGCTTTGAGATTGAGTAAGGGGAAAACACGTGGATCAATATCGTACTGAAGAAGAGCAGGTTGAGGCGTTGCGCCGCTGGTGGGATGAAAACGGCAAATCCACCATCGCCGCCATTATTATCGCGGTGTCCGTTGGCTTTGGCTGGCAGGCCTGGAAGGCCAACGATTTGCGTCAGCAGGAGGACGCTTCGGATATTTATCAGGCTATGTTGCAGGGCTTGAGTTCTGGCGATGTCGCCCCGGAGCAAGAGGTGGCCGCTGCCTCCCTGGCACAGCAGCTAAAGGATGACTATAGCGGTAGCACCTACGCTCAGTTTGCGGCGCTGCACCTGGCGCGACTGGCGGTAAACAATGGGGATTTGCCCGAAGCTGAAGCACAGCTGCGCTGGGTGCTTGGCAAGGCCGACGGGGGTAGCGATGTTGCACTGGTCGCACAGATGCGTTTGGCCCGGGTAGTGGCGTCTTCCGGTGATGCTGACCAGGCCCTGGCAATCCTGGAAGAGGCCGGAGATGGGCCCTATCAGGCATCCTATGCGGCAGCGCGAGGGGATATCCTGCTGGCTCTGGGTCGTGATGATGAAGCGCGAGTGGCTTATAATCAGGCACGAATGCTGGCGGTGGGTAGCCAGGGTCAGATCAATATGTCGGCCCTGGAGCAGAAATTGCAGAGCTTGAACCCTGTTCCCGCTCGCACTATTGAGGCGCCTGTGGAGGTACACTCAGCGGCGGCCGCGGACATCGATGTGGCAGTTGATGGTCTGGCAGATGGCCCGACAGACGATACAGCCGACAGCCAGGAGGACTAACGGGATGAGGTGGGAATATAAGCGGCTTCTTATACTGGCCATGGCTCTCAGCCTCGCTGGCTGTAGCACTATATCAGGCTGGTTCGATAGCGATGATGACGACCCCGCCGCGCCGGTGGAACTGGTCAAAATAGAGCAGACCGTCAAGATCAAGAAGCTCTGGTCT
>QNFS01000104.1 GCA_003646415.1 Gammaproteobacteria bacterium | reverse complement strand
CTCGAAATGAGCACCCGCAGGCAGCGATGTAACTGCGATTCTAACAAGATAAAACAAAAATAAACGGTGAGATTTATATGGCTAGAGTAGAGCACACAGTTGTCGTTGAAGGTACTGATATAAGCTTTTCAGTGAAGAAGGGTGAGACTGTCCTGAAGGCCGCAGCCAGGAACAAGATTGTCTTTCCTTCACTGTGCAATGTGGGTGAATGTGGCTCATGTCGCTGCAGTCTGAAAAAAGGACAGATCAGGTTGAAGCGTGATGTATCTCACCAGATCAGCGATGAGCAAATGGTGAAAGGTGACATATTGGCCTGTCAAAGTATCCTGCAATCATCGGTTGAACTCCATGTGCCGACTTTGTCCCCGGCGAATAGCGACGATCCGGAAGAGGCCAAAAAAATAGAAGCCCGCATCGCCTCGGTGGTGCCGTTGAACACTGACATTGTTGATCTTACGCTGGCACTCAAAGGGCCGCTCACATACCACGCTGGTCAATTTTCACTGCTTTTTGTTCCCTCCCATCCGGTGCTGTCTACCGAGCCAAGGAGCTATTCCCTGGCGCGGGGCACCTCCACAGAGAGTGCCGATACCGTACAGTTTCATGTGCGGAAGGTGCCGGGAGGAGTTTTTACCGAGTGGCTGTTTGGCGAGGACAGAACAGGTGAGTCGGTGATACTGGAAGGCCCGTTCGGGTCGTTTGCCTGGTCGGAGCAAGAGGGCAAAAATAGCAAAGTGTTATTCATTGCCGGCGGTAGCGGCTATGCGCCTGTCCAGGCTTTACTCGAAGCCCGTCGCGATACTGCATCTATCGACGCCACGGTGGTGTATGGCGCGCGGACACAAGCAGATATTTACTGTGCCGACAGCGTACAGAAAATACAGGAGCAATGGCAGGGTAGTTTGCGCTTCGTTCCTGTTCTGTCACAGGAACCCGAGGGTAGTGACTGGACAGGTTTGCGCGGGTTCGTCCATGACCACCTGCAGGACGTGGTAGAAGACCTGCCCGGACACTCGGCTTATATGTGCGGCCCACCCCCGATGATCGATGCCTGCCTGGGCGTGCTGGGCGAGTGCATCGAGACGAATAATATCCACTACGACAAGTTTCTGGACCGCAGCCATATTTCAGCAGAGGAGGTGGGCTGACACAAAAATAGTACTTATTGTTAGGCCCATAGATAAGTGGCACTAGGTTAAGCGCATTGATTACTGCCTCAGGTAGCTGCTTCTGGCGGAGGCAGTGAGACGCATGCACTATCGCCTCAATTAAGCGCCATTCACCCATAGTTTAATTTCAACAAGGAGTATAAGACGATGACATTTGATAACACTGTCGCTATGAGTTTCGTCATAGGCGCATTTTTTCTTCTGTTTACGGCGGAAGTGCTCGTAGGCGAGTACAAGAAGAAGGGGCTATGGACGATGGGAGAACTGGGTGTAAGTGTGCTCAGCTTCATTAATTTCCTGGGCGTGCGGGTGGTTCTGCTTGCCGTGATCAGCTTTCTGCTTTTGACCCTGTTTCCAAATGGAGCGGGCTTTATGGCGGACTGGCCGGTTGTGCCGCTTTTTATTGGCTACTTGTTGGTTGAGGAATATATCCATTACTGGGTTCATCGGTTTGCTCATGAGTTCCCCCTGCTTTGGAGATTCCATAAACCGCACCACGCTCCCGAGTTCGTTAACCTGACTATCAGCTACCGGGAAAACTGGTTGTGGTTCTTCCTTATCCCCAATGCGTGGCTGGGCTCGATAATGGTGTGGGGTGGTCAGATGGAAATCGCCATGATCGCTGTTGCGATAAAGGGTGTTAGCGAGTGGCTGGTGCATACCTCAATTCGCTGGGATGCTCCTTTACAGAAAAACCCGATTACCCGCCCCTTCATGTGGGTGTTGGAGCGTGTAGTCACCCTGCCGGATACTCATCACGTACACCACGGTGTCGGCAAGTATGGCAACGCCATGGGTAATTACGGCTCATTCCTGTTCTTGTTCGACACACTGCATGGCACGGGTACTTTCCCACATGCGAAGCAGGAAGGCTACGGCCTGCCCGATGGCGTGAAAATTGAGCCCTGGTATGAGCAACTGTGGTGGCCCTTCTTCAAGACCAAAAAAGCACCGGGCCAGATCGCTGCCAGTGTCGCGTCTGAGCAACAGGTCAGTCAGTCATCGGTAACTTCAATCACCACCAAAGATGGTCGTCGGATTATTGTAGGGGCCGCCTAGACTAATAGCCCCCCCCGCCGGTTTTGGTGTGGTGGGCTATCTTTGTATTAAACGAAGTGCCGATGGGTTGTAGCCGCCAATCAATAGCAGTTGCCTGGCAACAGCCCGCGGCTCATTTGGCGCAACAGGAATACTCGCGTGAAAACATTCTTAAAAATTATCGTGGTGCTGGTTGTCGTAGCCGTCTTGGGCCTCGTGATAGCGGGACGACCCGACGAAAGCATTGAAATCAGCGAACTGCGTGATGCCCGGAAGGGTTTGACCGTCGTGACTCTGTCTGATGGCGTCACTCGTTATCAGCTCGAAGGACCGGAATCCGGCCCATTGATTCTGCTGATTCACGGTGGGCGTGAACCGGGCTGGACCTGGGATGAAGTTGTACCTGTCCTGCACCAGGCGGGTATTCGCACCTTGCGTTACGACATGTACGGGCGAGGCTTTTCCGATCGACCACAAGATACCGCCTACGACCAGGCATTCTACCTGAAGCAGGCTGAAGATCTCCTCGATGCTTTGCAAATTTCCAGCCACTTGCATGTGGCGGGTTACTCTTTTGGTTCAAACATCGCCGCGAAACTGGCAATTGCTCGCCCGCAACAGGTTGAATCACTGACCGAACTCGCGCCTCGATATTTCGGCATAGCCCTGCCGGCGGTTGTCAGGGTGCCCCTGCTCAACAGTGTGATTATTCGCAAGGTGCTCAAGCCCAAGGTTCTGGATGATGTGCGCGGATATTTCCAAACACCGCAACTCAAGCAAAAGTATGCCGGGCGAGTGGGTGAGCCCACGGGAGTTATCGGTAACTTCGTGTCCTTTAAAGCTTTTGCACTGTCGGATGCCCTTGTTGGGACGGCGGATATATACGAGGACCTGAATAAGACTGGCGTGCCTGTGTTGATTGTTTCGGGAGGAAAGGATCTGGACATACCGAAGGAGCATATAGCGGGAATTGTCAGTCTTGTGCCCGATGCCAAACAAGTTGTCTACCCTGAAGCCAATCACGGTCTGGTCTGGCAAAACGGGACTGAAATCGCCCTTGAAATGGCCGAGTTTGTCGGGGCAGGGGTGCCGATAAGTGAGTTGTAATTGCCTGGAGCCAGAGGTGAATCAAGGGCTATATTCTTTCGGGAGTGACAATTGACTAATAATACGCTATTAAAAACCATTATTTTCACTGTGCTGGTATTAATTGCGTTTGCGGCTAACTCTGTGCTTTGTCGATTGGCATTGGGCAGTAACGCCATTGATGCATCAAGTTTTACAGCTATACGTTTACTTTCAGGCACCATTGTCCTTTTAGTAATCCTCAGTGCCACTCGAAACAGCGCAGAGACAGCTACCAAAGGTAGTTGGACTGCCAGTTTTCTACTTTTTATCTACGCGCTTGCATTCTCCTATGCTTATGTTTCATTAGATACGGGTACAGGCGCGCTTATTCTTGCGGGCTCTGTTCAGATGGCAATGATATTATTGTCTCTTATTGCCGGTGCTCGATTACATCTGGTTGAATGGACCGGGCTGGCCATATGGTATACCGCTCTTGGTGGTCTTTCTTCAACACTGGCAGCAGTGCTCCAGCTGTCGGTCCCGGCAGTCGCTATTCTGGGGGGAGCTATATTTGTATCTGAAGCTGTAACTCTACGCCTTGTAGCTTCAGCCACCTGCATAACTCACAAATCATTGCGTGGTGTTATAAATAGTGTCATAAAACTCCCAGCTGCCTCGCCATCTCCGAGCAACACAAAGCCCCATTTTGGAATAGCTTGCAACAACCACACTAGAAGACAACCAATAATTACTTTCTTGGACATTGGCAAACGCATGTACCACAAATAGCAACTTATTATTTTTTTTCTAAGCATACATCTGGCTCCAAGTTAAGGGTTAACCCGGCGGCTATATATCAAGTTCTACTAAAAACTTATCACCAACAAACCACGCATTGATATAAATCATATCTTCTTCACTAAATATAATCTACTTTTGCCGATAGAATTGAGCGTTCACCATTTCCTTTACTTTTGATAAAGGATCGCCGAAAACCATAGCATAGTTTATTTTTTTGGGCGCATTATTCCTCTTAATAATCTGCCGCTTAGTGACATACATCAATAAACTAACGGCCCGATGCATGGCCATGCACCGGGCCGTTAGTTTATTGTGTCCAGCCGCCACTGGGCTAAATACCATGGCTTCCGGGCATGGTGTTAGGAGCCTAAAGTGATTTATCATAGGTTTTTTGATCGGCGGCCGTTAAACCGGTGGCTGCACGGGGGCGGTAAGAGAGATGCAGGGTGATATTGTTGCACAGGGTGTCGAGCTGATTCTGTACGGCATGAGTACCGTGGTGCTGTTCCTGGCCCTGCTGGTTGTGGCGATAATGATAATGTCTCGCGTCGTTACCCGCTACTTCCCGGAGCAGGAGTCTTCGGCAGCGGCCGCACTGCAAAAACTGCGCGGCCAGAAGCGGTCAGCGTCACAACCACAGCCAGCGGACGACCCCAACCTGGTGGCCGTTATCGGCGCCGCCATTCACCAGCACCGCGTCAACAAGAAATAGCCGATGCCCATTGAACACAAGAGGTTCAGTATTAATGGATGAGCCAAAACGCCCCCTGGGCATTACCGATGTCGTATTGCGCGATGCCCACCAGTCACTGTTTGCCACACGCCTGCGCCTCGATGACATGTTGCCGATTGCTGCGCAACTGGATGAGGTGGGCTTCTGGTCGCTGGAGTCCTGGGGCGGTGCTACCTTTGATGCCTGTATTCGCTATCTTGGTGAGGACCCCTGGGAGCGCATCCGCGAACTGAAGAAGGCCATGCCCAAAACGCCCCAGCAGATGCTGCTGCGGGGTCAGAATATCCTGGGTTACAGGCACTACGCGGATGACGTGGTGCAGAAGTTTGTGGAGCGCGCCGCTCACAATGGCGTTGATGTGTTCCGTGTATTCGACGCCATGAACGATATGCGCAACCTCGAAGTGGCCCTGAAGGCGGTGAAACAAATAGGCAAGCACGCCCAGGGCACCATCTCCTACACACTCAGCCCGGTACACAATATCGAGACCTGGGTAGAGCAGGGCAAGCGTATCGAGGATATGGGCGCCGACTCCATCGCCATCAAGGATATGGCGGGTCTGCTGCGACCCTATGATGGCTTTGAACTGGTGACACGCCTCAAGGCGGCCTGTGACATCCCTATTCATATGCAGTGTCATGCCACCACCGGCCTGTCTACCGCCACCATCCTCAAGTGTGTGGAGGCGGGTATAGACAACGTGGACACGTCCATCTCCTCCATGTCCATGACCTACGGCCATTCGCCCACGGAGTCGATAGTGGCTATTTTGCAGGGCACGGAGCGCGATACGGGCCTGGATATCACTCAGTTGGAGGGCATCTCTGCCTATTTTCGTGAGGTGCGCAAGAAATATGCGAAGTTCGAAGGCTCCCTGCGCGGTGTGGACGCCCGCATCCTGGTGGCGCAGGTGCCCGGTGGCATGCTTACCAATATGGAGAGCCAGTTGAAGGAGCAGGGCGCCGCCGACAAGATGGATGAGGTGTTGGCGGAGATCCCCCGGGTGCGGGAAGACCTGGGTTTTATTCCACTGGTGACACCCACCTCCCAGATCGTGGGGACCCAGTCGGTCATCAATGTGCTCACAGGTGAGCGCTACAAGTCGATTACGAAGGAGACGGCGGGCGTGCTCAAGGGTGAGTACGGTGTTACCCCGGCCCCGGTCAACACCGAACTACAGCAACGGGTACTGGAGGGTGCGCAGCCAATTACCTGCCGCCCGGCGGACCTGCTCACACCCGAACTGGATATCCTGACGGGTGAGGTGCTCAGCCTGGCACAGGAAAAGTCCATACCCCTTACCGGTGGCGAGAGGGAAATCGACGATGTGCTGACCTATGCTCTGTTTCCCCAGGCCGGTCTCAAGTTCCTGGAAAATCGTGGCAACCCGGATGCATTTGAGCCGGCGCCCGGCAGCGAGCCCGAACCCGCCGCAATCTCCGCTGCGGCGGGTTCGGTCGCCGGTGCCGCGGAAGTCTACACGGTAAAAGTGAATGGCCAGAGCTATGTGGTGGAAGTGGCCGAGGGGGGTGATGTCCAGGCGATTGCGCCTGTATCCCCGGCAGTCGCTCCGGCGGCACCCGTCGCAACCCCTGGTCCAGGTGTGCCCTTGCCAGCCCCCCTGGCGGGTAATATCTTCAATATCCACGTGCAGATCGGTGACCACGTGCAGGCCGGTGATGTGATCGTGATTCTGGAGGCGATGAAGATGGAAACCGAAGTGCGGGCTTCGCAAGCGGGGACTGTATCTGAGGTTAATGTGAAGGTTGGTGACTCGGTTACTGTTGGCCAGGCACTGATTACCTTGTTGTAATATTAATGGACAATATCCTGCAACTTTGGATCTCCTCCGGATTGGCCCAGATGACCCTGGGGCAGGCCTTCATGATGTTGATTGGTCTGTTGTTGCTGTTCCTGGCAATTCGCAGGGGTTTTGAGCCCTTGCTGCTGGTACCCATTGGCTTCGGCGGAATCCTGGCCAATATTCCGGGCGCGGATATGGCCTATTCAGCGGTGGAGAGCGCCGTGCATGCAGCGGATCCTGCCCTGATGGCTGAGATGGCGCGGGCATTGGGTGTGGTTGTGACGGACAATGGTGTGGAACTGTTGGCCGCCTACGGTGATAGTGACGCCCACACGCGCCTGATTGTCCAGGATCTGGCGACGGATGCGGGCTTTGCCAACGGCATGCTTTATAATTTTTATACGGTCGCTATCGCCAGTGGTGTTGCTCCCCTGGTGATTTTTATGGGTGTGGGGGCGATGACGGATTTCGGCCCGCTGCTGGCCAATCCCAAAACCCTGTTCCTGGGGGCTGCGGCCCAGTTCGGCATCTTTGCCACAGTATTGGGCGCGGTGGGGCTGAGCTCCATCGGCGTCATGAACTTCAGTATCGCCGACGCGGCGGCTATCGGTATCATCGGCGGCGCTGATGGGCCCACGGCGATCTACGTGTCCAGTATCCTGGCTCCGGATTTGCTGGGCGCCATCGCGGTGGCGGCTTATTCCTATATGGCGCTGGTACCGATGATTCAGCCGCCCATCATGCGCGCCCTCACTACTGAGACGGAGCGCAGGATTGAGATGGTGCAACTGCGCCAGGTGTCCCTGCGTGAAAAAATTGTATTCCCCCTGGTGCTGTTGATCCTGGTAGCGCTGCTGTTGCCGGCGGCGGCACCTCTGTTGGGTATGTTTTGTTTTGGCAACCTGATGAAAGAGTGTGGAGTGGTGGATCGCCTCAGCAATACAGCGCAGCATGCCCTGATCAATATCACCACCATCTTTCTCGGATTGTCCGTCGGTTCGAAGTTGGTGGCGGGCAAGTTCCTGGATGTCAATACACTGGGTATTCTTGGCCTGGGGATTATCGCCTTCGCCATTGGTACGGCGTCGGGTGTGTTGATTGCAAAGTTTATGAACAAGTTGGGCGGCACACCTGTTAATCCGCTCATTGGTTCCGCCGGTGTCTCGGCGGTGCCTATGGCGGCGCGGGTCAGCAACAAGCTTGGCCTGGAGGCCGATCCCCACAACTTTTTATTGATGCATGCTATGGGGCCCAATGTGGCCGGGGTTATTGGCTCGGCTGTGGCTGCCGGGGTTATGATCAGTCTGGTGGGTGGTTGATGAGCCGATTAATTCCCCAGGGCGCGCTGGTAAGCGGCCACAGCATTGGCCAGCCCCATGCGAATGGCATCCACGGTCAGGGCGTGGCCGATGGAGACTTCCTGCAGGCCGGGTAGGGCGGCGAAGCGGGGCAGGTTGTTCAGGTCCAGGTCGTGGCCGGCATTGAGCCCCAGGTTTTCCTCGGTGGCTACTTCGGCGGCTGTTACGAAGGTCTGGAAAGCGGCGTCGACACCGGTCTGGTTGCTACAGGCGCGCGCGTAGGACTCTGTGTACAGCTCGATACGGTCGGCGCCGACCTGGGCTGCCAGGCGGATCTGCTGGGGGTCCGGGTCCATGAACAGGCTGGTGCGAATACCCAAAGCCTGTAGCTCCTGCACCAGGGGGGCGACCCGCTCGCCATCGCGCACAAGGTTGAAACCGTGGTCTGAAGTGAGCTGGCCATCGGCGTCGGGCACCAGGGTGCATTGCTCGGGGCGGATTTCCTTCACCAGGGCCATGAAGCCAGGGTAATCGCCCACCCCGGGGCGATCACTTTTGCGCGG
>QNFS01000103.1 GCA_003646415.1 Gammaproteobacteria bacterium | reverse complement strand
CCTACGCCAATCAGGGTGAGGTGTTACAGGCTTTTCTGGACTGGGTGGCGGACTACGATCCGGATGTGCTGATCGGCTGGAACGTGGTGAATTTCGATACCTGGTATTTGCAACGGCTGTCGGATCAACTGGGTCGGCGCCTGTTGTTGGGTCGGGATCGACGCCCGGGGTGCTGGCGCGAACTGGATGACGATGGCGACCGACGTACCGTACAATTTCCGGGCCGGGTGGTGCTTGATGGCATCGAACTGCTGCGCGCCGCGTTCTACCGCTTCGAGAGTTTTTCCCTGGAGAATGTTTCCAGGCAGTTACTGGGTGAAGGCAAGCTGCTGCATGGCAGTGACCGCGGCGGCGAAATTACACGCCGGTTCCTGGAAGACAAAACCAGCCTGGCCCAGTACAACCTGAAGGACTGCGAGTTGGTATCGGAAATATTCGCCACCACGGCGATGCTGGATTTCGCGGTAGCGCGCAGTGTTATGACGGGTCTTAACATCGATCGCATGGGCGGCTCGGTGGCGTCATTTGACAACCTGTACCTGCCCAGGCTCCATCGCCAGGGCTATGTGGCGCCCAATGCCAGTAGTGAGCAGATCGCCAGTCCCGGGGGCTTCGTACTCGACTCGATGCCGGGCATCTACGACCACGTGCTGGTACTGGACTTCAAGAGCCTGTACCCCAGCATTATTCGCACTTTCTTTATCGATCCGCTGGGCCTGGCCATCGGTGTCTCCGGTGAGCTGGCTGAGGGGCAAACGGTGCCTGGTTTTCTGGAAGCGCGCTTCGCCCGCCAGGGGCATATTTTGCCTGAACTCATCCAGCAACTCTGGCAGCGGCGGGATGCGGCCAAGGCATCCCGGGATGAGCCCCTGTCACAGGCCATAAAAATTATTATGAACAGTTTCTATGGTGTGTTGGGCACCCCCGGTTGCCGGTTTTTCGATGCGCGCCTGGCCAGTTCCATCACCCGCCGGGGCCACCAGATTCTTCAGCGTACGCGGGATTACATCGAGGGCGTGGGACACCGGGTCATCTACGGGGACACGGATTCCGTCTTCGTGTGGATTCATGAAGCGCGCAGTGATGAGCAGGCCATGGTGGCCGGCAGACAACTGGAGCGGGATCTCAATGCCTGGTGGGGCCAGGTGATCAGGGAGGAGTTCGACCTGGACAGTGTGCTGGAGGTGGAGTTTGAAACCCACTACAAGCGTTTTCTGATGCCCACTGTGCGCGGCTCCGACAAGGGCAGTAAAAAGCGCTATGCGGGTGTGGTGGCGGGCGTGGACGGCGACAAGCTGGTATTCAAGGGGCTCGAGAACGTGCGCACCGACTGGACCCGGCTGGCCCGGGAGTTCCAGGAAGAACTCTACCGCCGGATATTTGCGCAGGAGCCCTTTGAGCACTATGTGAAGGAGCTGACCGCCAGTGTACTGGAAGGCCGGCGAGACGGACAGTTGATCTACCGCAAGCGCCTGCGGCGCAAGCTGGATGAATACCAGCGCAATGTGCCGCCCCATGTACAGGCGGCGCGCTTATGTGCGGGGCGCGGCCTGCCGGTGCCTTCACGGGGCAGTTGGGTAGAGTATGTGATTACCACGAGCGGCGCCGAGCCCGTGAGCGCACCGCTGGCGCCACTGGATTACCAGCACTACGTGGACCGCCAGCTGGAGCCCGTGGCGGATGGCATCCTGGGCTTTGTCGGTACGTCCTTTCGGACCCTCGTGGATAAACAAATAGACCTGTTTTAGCGTTGAGCCTGACCCTCAACGCTAGTCGCCGAAGAATTCTGTTCTGAGCGCTGGATAGTCCGCTGCAGGTAGTCGCGGCCCGTAGTTGGCAACGATCCTGCCTGCTGCCAGGCTGGCGAAACGACCGGCGGTGGGGAAGTCCTCGCCGCGGGTGATGGCGTACAGGAAAGCTCCGGCGAACATGTCCCCGGCGCCGTTGCTGTCCACCGCCTGTACCCGGTGCGGCGGGATTTCGGTCAGCTCAGTGCCGTCATAGGTGAGCGCCCCGTCGGCGCCGAGGGTGATAACGAAGCTGTTCGCTGTCTGCTTCAGTTTTTCGATTGCCACCTCAAGGTCATCACACCGGGCCCAACCCATGGCCTCAGCCTCGTTACAGAAAATCAGATCCAGCCGCTGGCCGATAATTTGCGCCATGCCGTCGCGAAAAAATTCCACCATGCCCGGGTCGGAAAAACTCAGGGCGGTTTTCACCCCGGCGGCCTCGGCAATCTCCCGGGCTTTGACGGCGGCGGCGCAGCCGGTGGGTGAGGTTACCAGATAGCCCTCGATATACAGGTACTCAGATGCGGTGATGGCCTCGGTGTCCAACTGCTCGGTGGACAGGGTTTCACTGACCCCCAGGAAAGTGTTCATGCTGCGCTCCGCATCGGGGGTGATCAGTACCAGGCATTTGCCGGTGGTGCCGGCGCCGCGCCCGCCGGAGTGGCAGTGGTTTACTCCGGCGGCCTCCAGGTCGGCGATATAAATGTCGCCGTCGGGGTCATTGGCTACCTTGCAGGACATAAAAGTCGGGCTGCCGAATTGGGCGGCGGCGATCATGGAGTTGCCAGCGCTGCCGCCGCTGGCATGGTTGGCTTTTACCAGGTGGCCTTCGAGATGGCTCAGCAGTTCACCCTGTCGCTCCTGGTCCACCAGGGTCATCAGGCCTTTTTCAACGTTCATCTGCGCCAGATCCCTGTCCTGTACCCTGATCTCGGTGTCCACCAGTGCGGCGCCGATGCCGTATGCCATGTATTTTTTCATGTTGCTCTCAATCCTGTTTTGATCAGGCGGATATTATCCTGATTCGCTGCTTGATTAACAGGGTTCAGTAAGGGCTATCTTTATAAAGTTGGTGGTATAAACTCGCACCCCATGATTCGCACCTGCCATATTTTCCTCAAATTGTCTGTGACCGCCCTCCTCATGATGGGGCTGTTTCTCATCTACCTGGATGCCCGGATCACATCGACTTTTATCGACAAGATGTGGGAGTTGCCGGCCAAGGTGTACGCCCGCCCGCTGGAGCTGTTCGTTGGCGCCGGGCTGACCACTGATGATCTGGCTTATGAGTTGGAGGTGCTGGGATACCGTAAGGTCACCACGCCACATAGCCCGGGGCAGGTATCGCGCAACCGCAATCGCTTCGAGGTTTATACCCGGGGCTTTGAGTTCCCCGGGGAGCGGGAGCCGGCCCGGCGGGTGTTGATTGAGTTGCGTGATGAGCGGGTCAAGGGGCTGTCAGCGGCGGGTAAGCGTATCGATCTGATGCGGCTGGACCCGGTGCAGATTGGTGGTATCTACCCCTCCCATGGGGAAGACCGGGTGTTGGTGAGTCTGGATGATGTGCCCCAAACCCTGCGCCAGGGCCTGTTGGCGGTGGAGGACAGACGCTTTTACCAGCACCGGGGCTTTTCGATTATCGGGATTGCGCGGGCGGCATTCAGTAATTTGCGCTCCGGGCAGGTGGTCGCCGGTGGCAGCACCATTACCCAGCAGCTGGTGAAAAATTATTACCTGACGCCACAGCGCACTATTGTGCGCAAAGTCACGGAAGTGCTGATGGCTGTTTTGCTGGAACTGCATTACGACAAGAAGCAGATTCTTGAGAGCTATATCAACGAGATATACCTCGGCCAGGAGGGCCCCCGCTCCATCCATGGCTTTGCCCTGGCGGCGCGGCATTATTTTGATACGCCTGTGGAGCAGCTGGGGCTGCACCAGCAGGCCCTGTTGATCGGGATGATCAAGGGGCCGTCCCTGTACAACCCCCAGCGCAATCCGCAGCGGGCCCTGGAGCGACGCAATGTGGTGCTGGATGTCATGGCGGGGCAGGGGGTGATATCGGTGGAGCACGCCACTGTGGCCAAGGCCATGTCTCTGGGACTCAACAACAATCGCCGTATTCGCGATTCTTTTCCCGGCTTTCTGGGCCTGGTGCGGCGACAATTGCGTCAGGAGTATCGTGAAGAGGATCTCACCACCCTGGGGCTCAGTATTTTCACCAGCTTCGACCCACTGCTGCAGCACCAGCTGGAACGCAGCACCACGACGGTAATGGATCAACTCGATGCCGCTGGAGAATTACAAAGCGCCACCGTGGTCACGCGTTTTGATACGGGAGAGGTTGCCGCCCTGGTGGGGGGGCGCCAGGTGCGCTATGCGGGTTTCAACCGGGCGCTGGATGCACAGCGCCCGGCGGGATCCCTGCTTAAGCCCGCGGTGTACCTCGCCGCCCTGGAGCAACCGCATCGCTATAACCTGGCCACACCCCTGCAGGACACTTCGTTACAGGTCAAAGGGGCCGGCGGCAAGTTGTGGCAGCCGCGCAATTTTGATCGTCAGTCCCACGGTGATGTTCTGCTGTACCGGGCATTGGCCAAGTCATACAACCTGGCGACCGCCCGCCTGGGTATGGACCTGGGGCTGGATACTGTCGCCGATATGCTGGGGCGGCTCGGTATAGAGGGCGATGTGCCGCGGGTGCCCGCCCTGACCCTGGGTGCCGGAGAGTATTCGCCCATGGATATGGCCGCCATGTACCAGACCATCGCCGCCGGGGGCTTTCGCATGCCCCTGCGCAGCATTCGTGATATCGTCGATGCCCATGGTACGCCCCTGAAGCGCTATCCCCTGGAGTATGACCGCACGGTCAGCCTGCAGGCCATTCACCTACTGCACTATGCGTTGCGGGCGGTAGTGCGCGAGGGCACAGGAAAAGGGGTTTATCGCTACCTGCCCGATGACTTTGAAGTTGCGGGCAAGACCGGTACCAGCAACAACGGTCGCGATTCCTGGTTCGCCGGTTTCTCCGGCGACCTGCTGGCAGTCAGCTGGATCGGGCGTGATGACAACGGTGGCACCGGGCTTACCGGCGGCAGCGGCGCGCTGAAAGTATGGGCCCACTTTATGGCCAGGGCCAGCGAGCGCTCACTGGGTTATCGCATGCCCGATGAGATTGAGACCCACTGGATAGATGACCGCAACGGCTACCTGACCGGCAAAGGCTGCCCCCATTCCCGTATGCTGCCTTTCATCACCGGATCCGAGCCGCGCAAGAGTACCAATTGCTCGCCGCGTAAATCCGGTATTGTGGACTGGTTTCAGTTGCTGTTCGGGAGAGATGATTAGTGGTCGGGGGAGAGTGTTAATGGCGTTGTCGCGTTTTGTATTCAGGAGCAATGCGTTTTGCCCGTTGTTATTGTTGGCGTTATTGCTGGCGTTTGTGTCTGGTTGTTCTACCTACAGTGGTCCTGGCCGTGAGCCCGTGCCGGTAGAGAAAGAACCGGATTACACTGCGGTGACGCCGCCGGCCACTGTGCCACGACCGACGCCCCGGCGAGCGGAACCCTCCGCCAGCGCGGCCTATCAGCCGTTGTTGGATAAGGCGGGGCGGGCCACCGCTCGCGGCGACTACGAGCAGGCCCTGGCGCTGCTGGAAAGGGCTCAACGTATTGACCCGGATAGCGCCGAGATCTACCTCAGCATGGCAAAGACCCATCAAGCCAGTGGGGACATGGCGCAGTCCCGCGCCACCGCGGAGCGAGGGCTGCTGTATTGCAGAGGCAGTGACCAGTGTGCCGCCCTTCGCGCTTTCACGCGCTGAGGTGGCTCCGCTCCTTGTGCGCACCACAGCCGCGTACCAGTACCCGCTCTACACTATCGACAAAGAGTCCGCCCTACTTACCACTTACCACCTCAAAGCCCTCATCCCGCGGCTCGAAGCTCAGGTGCTGGTTAATGCACGATGGCGTATCTCCCGCTGAGTGACTGACAAAAATAATCCGGGTGTCACAGTTCCCGGCGATATGGTCTATGGCCCGCAGCATCAGCTTGCGGTGGTGGCCATCCAGGCCCAGGGTGGGTTCGTCCAACAACAGGATAACAGGTGATTTCACCATGGCCCGGGCCAGCAATACCATCCGCTGCAGCCCAAAAGACAGGGCGTCGAAGCTTTCCCGGCTGTACCGGGCCAGTCCCAGGGCGGCCAGCCACTGGTCGGCGTTATCGCGTTGCACGTCGCCCCAGTCATCGAACAGCCCGATGGTGTCGAAAAAGCCGGAGACCACCACTTCCAGCACATGCATGCCGCGGGCGAAGTTGAGGTGCAGTTGCGTATCCAGTTGTCCATACTTTTGCTTGATGTCCCACACGCTCTCGCCACTACCGCGGCGGATGCCGAACAGGGTGATATCCTGGCCGTAGGCCTTGTGATTGTCGCCGGTAACCAGGCTTAGCAGGGTCGTTTTGCCGCAGCCGTTGGGGCCCGAAACATAGCAGTGGTTGTGGCGCTCCAGTGTCCAGTTTACATCGCGCAGAACTTCCAGGTCGCCGTAGCTGACAGAGACATTGTGCAGTTCCAGCAAGGGCCCTGTGTCGGGTAATTGGTAGGGGCGTGGCGCTGCGGGTGGTAGCTCACCCAGGTCAGCCGCCGGCGGATTCATCAGTGCTTTAACCCGAGCATCGGCCAGGATATTGTCCCGCTCGCCATGGGCAAGGATCTCTCCCTGCTCCAGTGCCATGATATGACTGATTCCGCTGGGAATATCCTCCAATTGCCGGCATAGCATCAGCACAGTGATAGTTGAGTGCAGTAACTCATCGATGACCTGGCGCATTTCCTGCTCGCTGGCCTGATCCAGCCCGTCCAGTGGGCTGTCCAGGATCAGCATGGCGGGTTCGCTAAGAATTGCCTTGATCAGCAGGGTTTTACGCATCTCACCGGTGGAGATAAAACGTAGGCCGCGCTGCAGAATGTGACCAATACGCAAGCGTTCCACCCAGTGGTAAAAGTGATCATCGGGCGCGTGCCCGTCCAGAATCACCGCTTGCACACGGGTTCCCGGGTCGCTGGCGTCTGCGCGAAATTCTGAGTCGTCCAGCTTCCTGTCCCGCTCGCACAGGGCCCTGGCCTGCTCGAAACAGACATAGGCGACGCCTTTGTCCTCCAGTTCTGGTGAGCGTTGTAGCGCACCTGAGAAGTGGGTGGCTAGCCTGCTTATAACCCGTGCCAGGCTGGTTTTGCCGGCCCCGTTGGGTCCCAGGCAGGCCCATTGTTGGCCCATTTCCACGGTCCAGTCGATCCGCCGCAGGGCGGGCAGGGCCCGGTACACCAGGTTTACGTCTTGTAATTCGAGCAGTTTGGTATGCCCGGGGCTTTGATCGGTCATGATTCCTCTGTGTCATATTTGACGCGTGCAGCTTGTAACTATCGCCCATGGCTGGCTTAATCTTTCCAGGTTTTTGGGAAATACTCATCGGTGTCAGTTTCACTATTACAACTTATCGAGACTCGTCTCGCTGACCATAGCCCCGCAAGGAAGTGGTTGCGGCGGCTGATGAAGCGCTCTGCGGTTGCCATGATACTGCAAGTTCGCCAGGGCGAGTTGCATATTCTAATGATCAAGCGGGCGGAGCGGGAGGGGGACCCCTGGTCTGGTCATATGGCCTTTCCCGGTGGACGCATGGACAAAACCGACGCTCACGGCTATGCCGTGGCTGTGCGGGAGACCGAAGAGGAGGTGGGCCTGGCTCTTGGTCTCCAGGATCAGTGCCTCGGTCGGTTAACAGATCTGCGCACCCGCCCGCACCGGGGCACCTTTGGTATGGCGGTCAGCCCGTTTGTGTTCCGTTTGGAGCGGGAGGTCCGGTTCACCCCGAATCACGAAGTGGCAGAAGTGGTCTGGGTGCCGCTTGAATTCCTGCTGGATACGGATAACCGGGAGCAGATGGAGTGGAAGTATAAAGGAGTGGGGATTCCCATGCCCTGCTATATGTACGAGGGCCGCTGCATCTGGGGCCTCTCTCTGATGATGCTGGATGAGTTGCTGGACCTGGTAGAGGGCAGGAATCCGAAAAGGCCACGCTGGCGGCGCTAATTTTCTTCACGCAAGAATTCTCGCGTATCCAAGATCAATTCACGCAGGGCGGGATCTTCCTTGCTGGCTTGTAACAGCACCTGTGCGTCGATCTTTCCGTCAATATAGTCCGCCACCAGGCCTATCAATACCGGCGTCATTTTCGGGTTGCGCACCCAGCGTGGCGCCTCCACCAGATTCCCGGTGACCCAGTCACCGCTGCGTTCCAGCCAGTAACCGCCACAGATGGACAGACTGTAGTCGCCGACCCGACCATAGCTGACATTCGGCGTGTGCGGGTTGAAACCGCCGGGTACGTTCTGTTCGATCTTGTGCAGGGCCATGAGCCACTGACTGCCGATGGGAAACAGGCCGGGTTCCGGGCGGCAGTAGTCGCCGGTTTTCAACCAGACGCGAAGGTTGTCGCGGTGTGCCTTTCCACGCAACAGGCGATTAACCGACAGGTCTATGGAGTTGCCCCTGGCGCTGATAACGGCGCCGCTGACGACCAGATCAGCACCGGCCTGTACCTCGCTGAAGGAGCCCTGCCACAGGCATTCACACTCGGCCCTGGCGGTACTGCCAGCCAGTATCAGTATTGTGCAGGCCAGGGCGCGCAGCATGTGACTATTGCAGCGCTTTGGCCGCCTCCAGGGCGAAGTAGGTGAGGAT